>CAZUKR010000104.1:0-9262 GCA_964620885.1 uncultured Eubacterium sp. | reverse complement strand
CACATCACAGGTGAAATCTACCTATTTAATTCCTACAGTAAATTTACGCTATCTAATGTGACGGTAAGAGTTGCTTTTCTTTGTCACATATGATATACTAATTATAAATTAATATAAAAGAACCGTCTTTTAAGAAGGGCTTTTGGTATTACACTAGATAGTGTTATATGAAAGCCCTTCTTTTTTTAGTAGAAAGGAGGTATTACAAAATAATATTTGTAGAATAACATAGTCATTGATATTTAAGATCAGGAGGAAAAAATGAATTTATTAAAAGTTGAGATTAGAGATTCAAACAAAAAGGCAAAGAAAATAAGAAGAGAGGGTTTGGTTCCAGGATGTATCTATGGTCCCAAATTTGAAAAATCTTTATCAGTACAGATGCCGCAAAAAGATGCCGTTCGGTTATTCCGGAAAAAGAGCAAGGGTAATATGATAGAGATCCAGGTGGATGAAGATAAAATGATTGCTTTGGTAGATGATATTTCTAAAAACACATTAAATAACGAGATAGAGCATATTACCTTCCAGGTGTTAGATGCAGACAAGAAAGTGGAAAGAACAGCTGAAATTGAATTGGTAGAAAAAGATATGGTTTCCGGAATCATTCAGCAGATTCTGTTTGAAGTGCCATATACAGCAGTTCCGGCTGATTTTATAGATGTAGTTACAATAGATGTATCGAAATGCCAAGTAGGTGATATTATAACCGTAGCAGACCTGGATATTTCAAAAGAGAAAAAGGTTAATCTTTTAATAGAAACAGATGCAGTCGTTTTGAAGGTTGCAGATAAAGCAGAAATCAGCTAAGATTTTGCGGAATAAAGAACCGTCTTTGTAAGAAGGGTTTTTGAAACTGTGTAATAAGACAGATGAAAGCCCTTCTTTTTTAGTATGAAAGGAGCCCATATGAAATTAGAGGGAAAAACAATTCAACACATTAAATTTGGTAAAGGTGTGGTCAAAGAACAAAGAGAGCGATATATTACTATTCTATTTCCAAATGGAGAGAAGAAATTTATATTTCCAGAAGCATTTTTAGATTTTCTTCAATTAAAGGATAAGGCAACACAGGGAAAAATAGACAAGATGCTGGAAGGTATCGTAACTGAGAAAAATAAAAAGAGAGAAGAAGAATTAAAAGAAGAAAAATTTTTGGAAAGAATTAAAAGTCTTAAGGTTAATCCCAATTCCCAGGCAGTTTTAGGAATGATACAAAACAAAAAACAAGATATATTTAATTCCGGAACAGCATTTTCAGGGGAATACCTGAGCGGACCATCCAAAGGAAATCCCAAACCCCCCATAAAATTAAAATTAAATTCTGCATGTTTGCTGACGGAATGTTTAGAGAATGAGCCGGAGGAAAGCAGACGGATTATTGGAGTATTTATGGTAAATGATGACTTTGATGGAAGAAATTGTGACGATGGAATGATAAAAGTCCATGATAGTTATAGAATAAAACTGGAAGAATGTGAGACATTATTATTTTGGGATTATTTTTCAGATGATGGAAAAGAAGCTAAGTGGGGAAAAGCTGAGATTAAATATATATCCAATGTAAAAATGCAGAGTATATTAAGTGATATGAAAAAGACAATCACTGACGAGAAACGTCAGGAGACTGCAGCCGAACTTTATAAATACTTTTGTTATGTAAATAGCTTGGAGGAGTTATAAAAACATCAGAAATCAGACAGGAGGAATTGCCATTAATTTTACAGTAATAAATGAAGTTTTGTCTCAGATAAATATAGTATCTATCACATTACGGTTACTCTTATCCATAATTTTATGTGGTATTATCGGAATAGAAAGAGGATTGAGAAATCGTCCCGCTGGTTTTATAACATATATTCTTGTGGGAATGGGTTCTACCTTAATTATGATAACAAATCAGTATATATCCACGGTATATACAGGAGTAGATCCAACGAGAATGGCAGCGCAGGTTGTAAGCGGAATTGGTTTTTTGGGTGCCGGAATGATTATTACAACGAATAGAAATGAAATAAGAGGATTAACCACGGCTGCAGGTATCTGGGCTACAGCAGCGGTTGGTCTTGCAGTAGGGATAGGGTTTTATTTAGGTGCAATATTGGGCTGTGGCCTGATTCTATTTTCATTGGTTTTTTTGAAAAAAATTGATATTTATATAAAAGAACATGCAAAAATGATGGATATTTATATAGAGTATTGTGAAGAATTTTCTATGCAGAAATTATCTGATTATGCAGACCAGAATGAGTATAAAATTTATGATATAGAATTTGGAAGGTTAAAAACAATCAATAAAGAATATGGAACCCTCAATTTTGTAATTGACTTTAAACACAAAGTAAATCATACCCAGATAACGGAAGATATTAAAAATATACCGGGTGTCTGCTATATTAGAGAAATTGCTTAATTGATGGTTTATTTATAAAATAAAATAGAGAACTCACATATTATCCTTGCGTAATGTGTGAGTTTTTTAGTAAAATAAAGTTTAAGAAAAATTTTCCTTAAGAATAAATTAAGTGGACTATTTGTCGTAATCTGTTATAATATCTTTTGGATATAAATTAAGAGGAGACGATTAATGAAAGAAAAAATAAATAATTTCATTCCATCATATGCTGTTTTGCCGCTGTTATCTTGTCTGGCGGTTAATTTTATTGTTTATACAGTAATAGCACCCTTAGCGGATGGCTGGAAACATTATGATTTCACAACTGGGTTTGACAGGGCAGTACCACTGGTACCAGAGTTTGTTATTATATATTTGGGATGCTATCTGTTCTGGGTATTTAACTATATACTGATTGCGAGACAGGGTAAGGAACATTGCTATCGTTTTGTTACGGCTGATATCATGTCACGTCTCATCTGCTGTACATTTTTTCTGATTCTTCCCACTACCAATGTACGTCCGGTACTTGCAGGAAATGGTATATCTGAATTTTTACTTCAGTTTGTTTATAATATGGATGCGCCAACCAGATTATTTCCATCCATACATTGTCTGGTCAGCTGGTTTTGCTATATTGGAATCCGCGGTCAAAAAAATGTGGCAAAATCCTACCGGGTTTTTTCTTGTTTTTTTGCATTGCTGATATGTGTCTCCACACAATTTACAAAGCAGCACTATGTTGTGGATATATTTGGTGGAATTTTACTTGCAGAATTAACGTATTACCTGGTATACAATACCAGTTGCTACCGTCCTGTTGAAAAAGTATTTGAAAGGATATATAGGAGTGAAGAGTAGAAAGAAAAAAATAGGGAATGCCTTGTTTCTGGCAGTGGTGTTTCTTATAACAATTTACAGCGTATTTAAAGGGGAAGATTTTGAGGCGGTATTAACAGCAATACAAGGGGTAGATTTGTGGTACATACTCCTGGCTGTAGTGGCAGTTATAGTTTTTATATGGGGAGAATCCATTATAATAAATTATATGTTAAGAACATTAGAAATTAAGACCCGGAAATGGACTTGTTTTCTGTATTCGTGTGTCGGATTTTTTGTCAGCTGCATTACTCCGTCAGCAAGCGGCGGACAGCCAGCACAGATATATTATATGCATAAGAATAAAATTCCCATACCAGTAGCTACATTAGTTCTTATGATAGTTACAATTACATATAAATCAGTATTGGTTTGTGTAGGGTTATTTGTAGCTTTTTTTCAAAGAGGATTTGTGCATCGGTACTTAGAGGGAATCCTTCCAGTATTTTATTTAGGGGTGGCATTAAATGTGTTCTGCTGTATTTTCATGTCATTACTGGTCTTTTGGCCGAATCTGACCGAAGGAATTCTGGTAAAAGGTATGAGATTACTGGAACGAATCCATCTTATGAAAAAGAATCCGGATCGGATTGTAAGACTGGAAAAATCCATGGAACGTTATGGAGCAGCAGCAGAATATTTTAAAACTCATAAAGGTGTAATTGGAAATGTAGTTGTGATTACGGTTTTACAGCGTTTCGTCTTGTTCTTTGTGACTTGGTTTGTATATAAATCATTTGGACTGAGCGGAGCAACCATGTATGATGTTGTGATGCTTCAGGCGGTAATATCGGTGGCAGTGGATATGCTTCCATTACCGGGAGGAATGGGAATTAGTGAAAATTTATTCTTAATTATTTTTAAAAGCATTTTCGTGGGCAGTTTTTTACTTCCGGGTATGGTATTGAGTCGTGGAATTGCATTTTATGTGCAGGTGTTGTTTTGTGCTTTAATGACAGGAGTTGCACATTTTACCATAGGACATTCAAAAACAGAATGATAAGAAAGAAACGGGGAATGAAAAAATGATAGGATTTTACAATTATTCAGTAATATTAACGTATATCAGTCTGTTGTCTTCCGTGGTCGGTATGACACAGGCAATTCATGGAAGATTTAAAACAGCCATATTCTGTCTGGCATTATCTGGGTTATGTGATATGTTTGATGGGAAAATAGCACGGGCTATGAAAAGTAGAACAGAAGATGAAAAATCATTTGGTATTCAGATTGATTCCTTGTGCGATATGGTCTGTTTTGGTATATTTCCTGCAATGATATGTTATCTTCTGGGAGTACGGGGCCCATTGGGGATGGTTATTATTGCCATATATTGTGTAAATTCAGTAATTCGATTAGCTTACTTTAACGTTATGGAAGCAAAGAATGCATTGTTGTCAGAAGATGGGAAAAAATTTTATAAAGGTCTTCCAATTACATCTATGGCAATTGTTCTTCCCCTTGTTTTTATGATTCAGTTTTTTGTGCCGGATAAAATATTTATTATCTGCCTGTATGCAGCATTGCTTGTAGTAGGTATTTTGTTTGTTGTAGATTTTAAATTAAAAAAACCAAGTAATTTGGTACTTGCAGTATTAGTGGTAATAGTAGCAGCTGCATTAATTATTATGATTTTGTATACACGTTATCGTGTAGAAGGGCAATTCGGATGGCCATGGATGCCGAAGGTCCGAGGGTAAGGTCTTAGAGAGGAAATGGTTAAGTGAAGTATATAGACAGAGAGGGAAATATATCGGTAGAAGATTCAGATCAGGACAGGCTGCTGCGTCGTCTGTATGGAAGTTGGGCGGGCAGAATGTTTTTAAAGGTTTTTGTACGGCCGGAGATATCAAGAGCCGGAGGGTGGCTCCTAAACCGCAGAATCTCCAAGATTTTGATTCAGCCATTTATTGAAAAAAATAAGATAGATATGAGTATTTATGAAAAAGAAAGCTATATGTCTTATAATGATTTTTTTACAAGAAAAATACGGAAAGAATTTCGTCCCCTGCCGGAGGATAAGACAGCATTCATCAGCCCTTGTGATGGAAAACTGAGTATTTATCCCATAGATGAGAAAAAACATTTTAGAATAAAGAATACGGATTATACATTGAATTCCTTATTGAAATCCCCCAAAATGGCGAAAAGATATCAGGGAGGATATGCTTGTGTTTTTCGGTTGACAGTAGATGATTATCACCGTTTCTGTTATGTGGACAATGGAATGAAATCGAAAAATCATCGCATTCAAGGGATATTTCATACCGTAAATCCAGCAGCTAATGATGTGTATCCAATCTATAAAGAGAATACCAGAGAGTTTTCATTGTTAAAAAGTGAACATTTCAAAACAGTTCTTATGATGGAAGTGGGAGCACTTATGGTGGGGCGGATTGTTAATTATCAGGATGCGGGAATGGTAACAAGGGGACAGGAAAAGGGAAGATTTGAATTTGGAGGTTCTACAGTAATTTTGCTGGTACAGGAAAATGCAGTGGAATTTGAAGAAAAGCTATTAGTGAATACGGAAAACGGATATGAGACAATTGTAAAAATGGGAGAACCAATTGGAATGGCAAAAAAACGGGATTAGTAAATCCTGTTTTTTTAATTTACTACTAAAATGTTGATTTTCTATGTTATAATGTTGTTTTTTTGTGATATTAAAAAAAGAACTATAAGATAATAGGTCTTGATGGTAAAATAGAACCATGTTAAAATAAGTATTATATTGTAAGCGCAGGGAGGAAACACAAATGAAAAAAAGCAGAATAGGGATAGGAGTGCTTGTATTGCTATTGATTGTTACAGCGGTAGGCTGCGGTAAATCCCAAAAGGAAAAAGGAAGTGTATATTATCTTAATTTCAAACCGGAAGTAGCTGATGTATGGGAAGAAATAGCAGAGACATATACGGCAGAAACTGGGGTAGAGGTAAGAGTTATAACTGCGGCAAGCGGAACCTATGAGCAGGTATTACAGTCTGAAATTGCAAAAAGGGAAGCACCTACGCTATTTCAGATAAATGGTCCCATTGGATATGAAACATGGGAAAAGTTTTGCCTTGATTTAAAAGACACAGATTTGTATAATCATATGCTGGATAAAGAACTAGCAGTGAAAAAGGATGGCGGGGTATATGGTATACCATATGTAGTAGAAGGATATGGTATTATCTACAACGATGGTATTATGAAGAAGTATTTTGCGTTACCGGATAAGGCTGTTTCCATCTCTTCCGCAGAAGAGATAAACAGTTTTGAGTTGTTAAAGGCAGTTGCAGAAGATATGATGGTTCATAAGAAGCAGTTGGGAATTGAAGGGACATTTGCTTCCACTTCCCTGAGTGCTGGGGAAGATTGGAGATGGCAGACACATCTTATGAATCTGCCTATCTATTATGAATTTGCAGATAAAGATGTAACAGATCTGGATGAAATTGATTTTACATACTCAGATAATTTTAAAAATATCTTTGAACTTTATACAAATAATTCTACAATAGATAAAGCGGAGTTAGGTACAAAGACAGTAAATGATTCCATGGAAGAGTTTGCACTTGGAAAGTGTGCCATGGTACAAAATGGAAACTGGGCATGGAGTCAGGTTAACTCCATTGATGGGAATGTGGTTGCAGAGAGTGATATAAAGTTCCTTCCAATTTATTGTGGAGTAGATGGAGAAGAGAAGCAGGGACTTTGCATTGGTACAGAGAATTATTTCAGTGTAAGCAGCTGGGCTTCCAAAGAGGATCAAAAGGCAACCATTGACTTTATGGAATGGCTTTTTACTTCTGATAAAGGTAAGGATTATGTAACAAATAAATTGGGATTTATTGCACCCTTTGATACGTTTGATGATGATGAGAAACCTACAGATCCATTGGCGCAGCAGGTAATAGCGGCCATGGCAGATGAAAGTCACGAACTTGTGCCATGGAATTTCAATGCATTTCCAGGTCAGAGTTTCAAGGATCAGTTTGGAAGAAGTCTTTTAAACTACTTGAAGGAAGAAATCACATGGAATGACGTAGTGAATGGTGTAAAACAACAATGGAAAGAAGAAAAATAATCTGTTTATCAGAAGGATTGGAGCGATACGAATGAAAAGAATATTTGGCACCATAAAAGGGAAGGTATCCCTTATGATGATATCCACTGCCATTCTGCTGATAATAGGAATTTTATCAGCGTCCAGAGTTGTCAGTGAGAAAAATGTAGTGAAGCTTTGTGAAAATTATTTATATGATGTAAGTATTTCTGCATCAGATACATTGTATGAAAGTTTCTGGGGAGATACAGAGCAGGTAGATATGTCGGTACGTCTTCAATTCATCCTGAACAATGTGGGAATTGCAGGGATGAAGTCCAGTGAAGCGTGTCTGGTGGATAAGGACGGAACTTATCTTTACAGCAAAGACCGCAGCAAAATCGGTACCGTGATAGAAGGAAACAGTGTGGTACAGGAAGTTTTGGATACATTGAATACAGAAGGTGTCATTACTACGGCTGATGTGAAAGAATGCAAAATAGCAGGTGAAGATAAGTATGTAGCATTTATGTGTACGGTAAATAACTGGATATTATTTGTACAGGCAGATAAGGCAGAGGTAATGGAACCTATTGATACCATGAATATGTATAGTATGATTGTAGGAGCAATTCTGCTGGTGATAATTATCATAATTGGATATATCATTACCTCTATGATTACAAAACCAATTAAGCCTCTGACCAAAGTAATTCATTCTATTTCCGAGTTTGATTTATCTATGGAAGAGAAAATGCCGAAAACCAGAGATGAAATTGGAACCATGGGGCTGGCGGTCATAGATATGAAAGAAAAACTTGCCTCTATTGTAGCAAAACTGAATAATATATCGCAAAAGCTGTTAAGCAGTTCAGAACAATTAAGCGGAATATCGGAAGAGGTAAATATGGCCTCTACAGATAACTCTGCCACAACGGAAGAGTTAGCAGCAGGAATGGAAGAAACTTCTGCATCTACAGAGTCTATAAATGAAAATATTGCAGATATGCAGGATAATGTTATAAATGTAACCAGTAAGATTAAAGAAGGAACCCGGATGACTTATGATATTATGGAGAAGTCAGAAGAACTTTCCACTCAAAGTGAACAGGCTAATAAGAATACCATGCAGATGTATGATGAAATCAAGAAGGTATCTAAGGAAGCAATTGAAAAGGCAGCCAATGTATCCAAGATTAATGAATTAACGGGTACCATTCAGGAGATTGCAGAGGAAACCACATTGCTGTCACTGAATGCCTCCATAGAAGCTGCAAGAGCAGGAGAGAATGGAAGAGGGTTTGCAGTTGTAGCGGATCAGATTGGAAAGCTGGCAGATCAGAGTTCTATTACTGCTACCGGCATTATTGATATTGTTGAGCAGGTAAATGAGTCCGTACAGACTCTGATGGATTGCCTGAAGCAGACATTGGAATTCTTAGGAGATGAAGTCACCAAGGATTATGATAATTTCCTTACCTCAGGAAAAGAATATACGCAGGCTGCAGAACTGATACAGAACTTTATGGTAGAGGCAGAGCAGGAAGCAGAACAGCTGGAAAAGGGAATTGGTATTATAACGGATGCAATGAATGGTATTAACATCACCATCAATGAATCTGCTGAAGGTGTATCTGATATCGCAGGAAAGACAACAGATGTAGTAAATTATACTGAGAATCTTTATGAGATGACAAAAGAATGTCGGGAACTGTCAAAACAGTTGAACGATATTACCTCCAGCTTTAAAATGGAATAAAAAATAGACACAAAAACACCCGGAAATTATTTCCGGGTGTTTTTTAATGTGTCCCCAAACCGTGCATTTTTTATATAATTTCTATAAAATAAATTAAGCTAAAACCAAGATTATAAAATACTAATAAGAAGCTAGAAAATATGTTAAAAAAGAGAAATATATTGACATAATAATTGAAAATAGTAAAATATGTATATA
>CAZUKR010000103.1:0-9304 GCA_964620885.1 uncultured Eubacterium sp. | reverse complement strand
TGCTGCTGTGGCTCAGTCGGTAGAGCGTCGCATTGGTAGTGCGGAGGTCACGGGTTCGATTCCCGTCAGCAGCTTTAAATGAAAGACTTTCAAAAGATAAACTCTTTTGAAAGTCTTTTTTTTGTTTGCGAAAACATATGATATCATTTATTCATGATGCAATTTAAAATGGGTAGAAATAAAAGTATTTTGTGATAATTTATTTTGTGATAATAAGCAGTTGATTATCGCCCTTTTGAAATTCATAGTCACTTTTTTTAATTTCTACAGTATAATTTTCTTTGAAATAGTTAATGACGTTTGTTACCATCTCTGACCTGTTGGAATCCAAATCGACTATCGGAAAAATTCTTACTTCTTTACATATCCTAAGCATTTCTGAAATAGCTTCAATATGAAACTCATATCCTAAAATAGTATACATTAATAGAAAATGTGAACTTAAGCCAATATCAAATTCATTATATTTATATGGTAATTTTGCAGGTAATTCATGATGAATGTATCGTTTTTCTAATTTTCCTTGTTTATAATCCTCTAAAAACAATTTTATAGCAGACATGCGCAGGTGTTCAAGTTCTTCTAAATTTTTGATATTAGTCCATACGTAATTATCCATGTTCTCTTTCATCTGCTCCATAACAATAATGCGTACTTGGTCAATTCGTTCTTCTAACTGCTCTTTGGTAAATTGATATATTGGGTCGAAGGATGTGACAGAATATCTCTTTTGTGCTGCTTCATAGTTAAAGCTGGCAGGTCCGTCCCCAAAGCCTGCAATTTTCTTTAACATATCATTATCATTCAACTGAAACATTAACCTGTATTCGTCAAAAGTTCTTCCCCATGGAACCACGCTTTCTAACTTAAATGCCATATTATTCCTCCATTTCATTTTTGATAAGTATATAGTATTCAAAAATGTGAGTCAATCAGCAATGACAAATTATACTGGTATTTCCATAATTTTTCTGGTACAATATATGATATATATATACAGGGATTCCTACATTCGGGAATCCCTTTTAGAAGATGGTGCAAAGGAGAGTATAAAATGGCAGAGACAATGGACGATTATAAGGCAGAACTGGAAGCTTCTTTTCGTAAAATTAATGAAGGAGATATTATTTCCGGAACAGTAATAGATGTAAATGAGGAAGAGGTAATTCTGGATTTGAAGTATTATACCCAGGGAATTATTAAGACAGAAGATTTTAGTAATGATCCGGGATTTCAGATAATGGAAGAGATACATGTGGGAGATATACTGGAAGCCACTGTAATACGTACAGATGACGGACAGGGAAATATCCGTCTTTCCAGAAAGGAAGCCAATGATATTCTGGCATGGGAGAAGTTAAAGGAGTATCAGGAAGAGGAGACAAGCCTTTCTGTAAAGATTGCAGGAATCGTACCAAGCGGTGTGATTGCTTATGTAGAAGGAATACGCGGTTTTATTCCGGCATCCCAACTGGCACTTTCCTATGTGGAAGCCACTGAAGAATGGCTGGGGAGAACAGTTGTAGTACGTGCTATTAATGTGGACGAGTCTAAGAAGAAACTGGTACTTTCTGCGAAAGTTATTTTAAAAGAGGAAGAACAGGAAGCCCATAATCATAAGATATCCATGATGGTTCCGGGAAGTATTCTGGAAGGAACCGTAGAAAACCTTATGCCATATGGTGCATTTATAAATTTAGGAGAGGGAATCAGCGGGCTGGTGCATATTTCCCAGATTTCCCAAAGGCGGATCGGAAAGCCTTCCGAAGTGTTAAGTGTAGGGCAGAAAGTGAAAGTGAAGATATTAAATACCAACGATAATAAAGTAAGCCTCAGTATGAAGGCATTGGAAGAAGAAATGGTAGATACAGAACAGACAGGGTCTGTGAAGGAATATATTTCGAATGAAAGTGCATCTACCAGTCTGGGAGATTTGCTTTCCGGATTGAAACTGTAAGGATAGAAGATTGGAAGGAGTACGTAAGAATGAGAGTAAATGCGATTCAGGGAACGGATGTAGTGACTGCATCCAGCAAAGCAAATACGGTAAACGGTACAGAAGAATTTTCATCTTATTTACAGACGACTGCATCGTTAGAACAGATATTTGCAGAAGCGGCAGAGCGCTATAATGTGCCAAAGGATCTGGTTAAGGCGATTGCAAAAGCGGAGTCAGATTTTAATCCCAATGCAACTTCTGGTTCAGGAGCCCAGGGACTTATGCAGCTGATGCCGGCAACGGCAAGAGAGCTGGGGGTTACTGATTCCTATGATCCCTATCAGAATGTAATGGGGGGAACAAAATACATCAGCCAGCTGTTGGATAAATATGATGGTAATGTAACATTAGCTCTTGCGGCATATAATGCAGGAAGTGGAAATGTAGCAAAGTACGGAGGAGTTCCTCCGTTCAAAGAAACACAGAATTATGTAGTAAAAGTCACCAATTATATGAACGGCGGCGTACAGGTGCCGGATGCACATTATTCTACCTCTACAAATGGAGTGGCAGCAGCTTCTGTAGAAGAAGTAGAAGACAGCTATTATCAGAATATAATGGATCAGCTGTTTTCCTATGAAGACTATCTTCGGTTTGTAGAACTATATACCAAAGTGCAGGAAGCACAAAAGGAAAAAGAGCAGGATCAGAAGGAAGAACAGAAGAATCAGACAGATTCCTTTTATTCCTATCAGGAAATCAAGTACAATCCAGCGGTGCTTGGATTATTAAACAGCAATAGCTAGACGGGAGAACAGAGTGGAAACAATAAAAATCAAATATTTTACCGAAGAAATTGACAAACTTACCTATATTGATGGAAAGTCAGATTGGATTGATTTAAGAGCCAGTGAGAGCATAGAATTAAAAGCAGGAGAATTCAAGCTGATTCCTCTGGGTGTAGCCATGGAGCTGCCCAAGGGATATGAAGCCCACGTAGTACCACGCAGTTCAACCTTTAAAAATTATGGGGTTCTTCAGGTAAACAGCTGTGGAATCATAGATGGAAGTTACTGTGGGGATGAAGATATGTGGAGAATGCCTGTGTATGCTACAAGAGATACTGTTATTCAGAAGAATGACAGAATTTGTCAATTTCGTATTGTAGAGAACCAGCCAAAGCTTGAATTTCAACAGGTGATTTCTCTGGAAAATGAAAGCCGGGGAGGGTTTGGCAGTACAGGTAAAAGCTAAACAGACGGTATAACGTCAGGCGGGAGGATTACTATGGAAGGTCGTATGGTAAAGTTTTATGCAAAAGATGGAAATAAGGTGGCAATTCATGCAGCACCTGGACATTTTTCTACGGGACATTCACACATCAATTACTATATCAATATTACCAGCTTAAAAAGTCGTGTAAGTGAAGCCAGAGAACTGGCAAGATTGTTGGCAGGGAAATTTACCAGCCACATTACAGTTGATACAATTGTATGTATGGATGGTATGGGAGTCGTTGGGGCGTTTTTGGCAGAAGAGTTGGAAAAGCGGGATATTATGACCATTACTAATTTACATGAAACAGTGTATGTGGTTCAACCAGAATACAATTCCAATAATCAGATGATTTTCCGAGATAATTCAATACCAGCTATTCGTGGGAAACACGTACTTTTGCTTCTTGCAACCACCACAACAGGCTTTACCATAAATCAGTGCTTAGAGTGCATTGATTATTATGGTGGAAGTGTAGTTGGTGTAGTGTCGGTATTCAGTACAATAAAAGAAGTGGAAGGATTTAAAATTGAGAGTGCATTTTCTGAGGAAGATGTACCGGGGTATGCAGCTTACGAATCCAGCCAGTGTCCGTTTTGTAAAAAGGGCCATAAGTTAGAAGCTATGGTAAATGGATTTGGATATTCTATGCTATAAATTTCATATATTCGTCAAACTGTATAAAAAATAAAAAATATTTCGTTAAACTGACGAAGAGGTTAAAAAACAATACGCTGTCTTGGCGAAAATGACAAGAAAACGTATTGTTTTTTGTTTATATAACAGATGTAATTTCCCGGGAAATTTGATAATATAATCTCAGAAAACAAATTCTGCGGGACAGAATAACACACAGGAGGTAATCAAGACATGGCAAGTTTATCATTAAAAAATATCTGTAAAGTATATCCAAACGGATTTGAAGCGGTGAAAGATTTTAATCTTGAAATTGAAGACAAAGAATTTATCATCTTTGTAGGACCATCAGGATGTGGTAAATCTACTACACTTCGTATGGTTGCAGGTCTGGAAGAAATTTCTTCCGGAGAACTTTCTATCGATGGAAAGATTGTAAATGACGTAGAGCCAAAAGACAGAGATATCGCAATGGTATTCCAGAACTACGCATTATATCCACATATGACTGTATTTGATAATATGGCATTTGGATTAAAATTAAGAAAAGTTCCAAAAGCTGAAATCAAACAAAAAGTAGAAGAAGCAGCAAGAATCCTTGATTTGGAAAAATTATTAGATCGTAAGCCAAAGGCTTTATCCGGTGGACAGAGACAGCGTGTTGCTATGGGACGTGCAATTGTTCGTGAACCTAAAGTATTCTTAATGGACGAACCTTTATCAAACTTAGATGCTAAGTTAAGAGTTCAGATGCGTTCTGAGATTGCATCTTTACATCAGAGATTAGGTGCAACTATTGTCTACGTAACACATGACCAGACAGAGGCTATGACACTGGGAACCAGAATTGTTGTATTAAAAGATGGTCTTATTATGCAGGTTGATTCTCCACGGAAATTATACGATGAGCCAAATAACTTATTTGTAGCTGGATTTATCGGATCCCCACAGATGAACTTCCTGGATGCTACTTGTGTAGTAGAAGGAGAAAAAGTTTCCTTAAAATTTGGAGATAGCAATATCGTATTACCACCAGCAAAAGCAAAGAAACTGGTAGACGGTGGATACAATGGAAAAACAGTTGTATTTGGTATTCGTCCAGAAAATGTAAATGATTCTCAGATTGCTATTGAAACACGTAAAGAAAGCACATTCACAACTACAGTAACAGGATACGAGTTACTTGGTTCAGAAGTACTGTTATACTACAAAGTAGATGGAACAGATATGACTGCAAAGGTTGATTCCAGAACACCTGCACGTCTTGGCGATAGTATTCGTTTAGCAATTGATGTAGAGAAAATTCATGTATTCGATAAGGAAACAGAATTGACAATTACTCACTAATTCGTTACTATAATTTCATACACGATAAGTGACAAGGGAGTAACACAGAAGTGTGTTACTCCCTTTTGTCTCATGGAAAGGAACAAAAAGATATGTTATCAAATCATAAAATACAAGTCACGTTAGAGGAAATAAAAGAAATTTCCAGAATAGATATTGCTCTTTACAGTGATAAGGGAAAGCTTCTGGCTTCAACCTATGAAGAAGAGGAGGATATGGAGGAAGCAATTCAGTTTTTTGCAGACTCTATGGCAGAGAGCCAGATGCTGGCCGGATGTCATTTTTTTAAGGTATTAATCGAGAATGAATTAGAATACATCCTTCTGGCAAAGGCAAGCAGTGAAGAAGCTTATATGATAGGAAGGCTTTCGGTATGTCAGATACGTAATATGGTCAGTGCCTACAGAGAACAATTTGACCGCAACAGCTTTATGCAGAATGTAGTTTTAGGTAATATGCTGGTGGTTGATATGTATAATAAAGCAAAAAAACTGCATATTGAAGCTGCACAGCGGGTAGTATTTATTATAGAGGTATCTGGAAAGAAAGACGGCGCAGTAATGGAGACTGTAAAGAACCTTTTTGCTTCTACTACAAGAGATTTTGTTACGGAGGTAGATGAAAAGTCTGTTATTCTGGTAAAAGATGTCCGGGATATGGGAGAAGATGAAGAATTGATGGAACTGGCTAAAATGCTGGTGGACAACCTGCAGACGGAAGCAATGGTAAAGGTACGTGTAGGATTTGGAAATCGTGTGGATTTACTTCAGGATATTGCACGTTCCTATCAGGAAGCTAAGATGGCATTGGAGGTAGGAAGTATATTCTATGTAGAGAATGATACGGTTTCCTATAGTAAGCTGGGGATTGGCCGTTTAATTTATCAACTGCCCACTAGTTTGTGCGAAATGTTTTTAAAAGAGGTGTTCGGAGAAAAAATACCAGATATTTTTGATGAAGAGACTACAGTGACGATTAATAAATTCTTTGAAAATAACCTTAATATATCAGAAACAGCCAGACAGCTGTACGTACACAGAAATACGCTGGTATACCGGCTGGAACGGATAGACAAGGTATTAGGACTGGATATCCGCACCTTTGAGGATGCCATGTTATTTAAAATAGCTTTAATGGTAATCTCTCATATGAATTATCAAAAAAGTCTTAGGGAAATAGAAGAAGAATAAGGAGACGATGTTTTTAAAATACACAGAAAGAAGGCAGAATTATGAAGATTTCTACAAAAGGGCGATATGCGCTGAGATTGATGCTGGATCTTGCATTAGAAAAAGAACAGATTGTAAAATTGAAAGACGTTGCGGAACGTCAGGAAATATCTGTGAAATATCTGGAACAGATTATTTCAGTATTGCAGAAGGCCGGATATGTAAGGAGTATGCGTGGACCGGGCGGCGGCTATACATTAAGCAAAAAACCGGAAGAATATACAGTAGGAATGATTTTAAGACAGATAGAAGGAAGCCTTGCACCGGTAGCATGTTTAGACGAGGAACCAAATCTTTGTGAGAGAAGCGGAGCCTGTGTAACGCTCCGTTTGTGGCAGATGTTATATGATGCCATTAATGGGGTGGTAGATAAGGTGACACTGGGGGATTTGGTGGAATGGGAAAAAGAGATACGTGGAAATATGGATTATGTTATCTAGAAAAATGTAAAGCATAAATCGAGGGGATAGAGTTAAGAAATTAGAGAAAAAGGACGATATAACAGTATAGAGACAACCGTATGCGAGAAGGGGGAAAATTATGAAAATTAATAATGCCACAGGCAATGAGAGTATTATAAAAAATGGATATGCCAGGGATCGTATGGAAAATGGAAATAACGAGCCTGCAAAAGTAAAAAATGGCTCCATTAATGTATCTGGAGTTAATGTATTACATGATGAAATTGCCAATAAGAAACAGAAGATAGTAAAGGATGCTCTGGAGTTTGTAAAGAATCAGTTCAAGTCAGATGGTGAGATTGATGAAGTAGTAGATTCGTGCCGTGAACGTTCTGCCCAAAGCAGGGAGGCATTAAAGGAAGTTCAGAATGAACTAAATGCTTTAGGGGAAGAAACAGAACAGTTAAAAGAAGAATATGGTGAAGATAGTGAAGAATATAAAGAGCTGATAAAAGATTACGATGAGATGAAAGGACATTTGGAGGAACAAAAACAAGATGCCCAAAATAGTATTGCAGCTCAGTCAGCGGCTATTCGGGGAATTAAGCAGGAAATGGTGAAAAACCATGGGATGGAGGATGCACAGAAAGCGAAAGAACAGTTGTTGGAAACTGCAACAAAAGAGATTGTTAATAGTCTGGTAGAGGAATCCAGAGAAAAAATAGAGGAAGATATAAAGAATCAGGTAGAAAAAGGGGAAGAGCAGAAAGAAGAAAAGGAAGAATTGGAAGCAAAGCTGGAGGAGATTCAGGCGGAGCAGAAAAAGAAGGCAAGAGACACCGAGGAAGAAGCAAAGACCAGTAAGAGCACTGCTCCTGATTATACCCATGCAAATGAAATTATTGAGAAGCAGCGGCAGCTTGTTGAACAGGCAGCAAAGATGGCAGGAGAACAGAGGCTTTTGCTGGAAGAATTAAAAGGAGTTGCAGTAAATACCATATTGTAAAATAGATTAGTCAGATTTATATAGTAAGAAAATGTACACCGGAAGTTCAATGTCTGCCAGGCAGGATGAACTTCCGGTTTTTGTGGCAAATACCAGATGTCGTGTTGTATATTCTGGTAATGAAAAAGAAATGAGGCATAGAAATGAAAAAAAGAATAAAGGTTATACTTCTGGTATTGTCAGCCATCTTATTTCTAATGGGATGTACAGAAGAGGAAAGTTTGCTGAAAATGAGTAAGGCAGAGGAAAAGACAGAGGAAAAGAAAAAGGCAGTATCCGGGGAAACGCTGGAAGTGCATTTTATTGATGTGGGACAGGGAGATGCAACCTTGATACGCCAGAGCAATCATTCTATGCTTATTGATGCCGGAAATAACAGTAAAGGTACTGCAATTCAGGCATATCTGAAAAGTCAGAATATAGAAAAACTGGATTATGTAATCGGAACACATCCGGACGCAGATTATATCGGTGGTCTGGATGTAATTTTATATAAATTTGACTGGGACATTATAATGATGCCTCAGGTGGAGAAGGACACCAGAACATATGAAGATGTAATGAAAGTGATAGAAGATAAGAATTGTAAGATTACAGTTCCAACTCCGGGAGATAGCTATAACCTGGGAGAAGCAGAATTTACAATTGTCTGCCCGCAGGAGAAGGATTATGGAGAGAATGCCAATGAATATTCTATTGGTCTGAGGCTGAAGTTTGGAGAAAATTATTTTTTGTTTACCGGGGATGCGGAGGAAGCATCCGAGGAGGATATGCTGGAAAGCGGGATGGACTTATCTGCAGATGTATTCAAGGCAGCCCATCATGGCAGTGATACGGCCAATACAGAGGCGTTTTTGAAAGCGGTAAGCCCAGAGGCTGTTGTTATTAGCTGCGGAGAAGAAAATAGCTATGGTCATCCCAGAGCCGCGGTTATGAATGAGTTGCTTCAGATGGGAGTTGATATTTATAGAACGGATGAACAGGGGACTGTTGTGGCACATTCGGATGGGAAAAATATTACATGGAATTGCGGGAAGAGCGAAAGTCAGAAGGCAGGAGAACCAATTGGAACAAATATAGAACAGAAAGAAGAGAGTGCATATGTGATTAACACCAGCACGCGAAAGTTTCATAAAATTTCCTGTAGCAGTGTGGAGCGAATGAAAGAAAAAAATAAAGAATATAGGGTGGAAGACAGGGCGGTATTGATAGAAGAAGGGTATGAACCTTGCAAAGTGCGCGACTTTAGTACTAAAGACAGTTATTAGTTGAATAATATTGGCATTTATTGTACAAAATGATGGAAAAAGAAAAAATAAAGCAAATAGTAAGATAAAACCGACAGCTAGGGTAAAGTTTTTGTAGGATATTAATTAAATAATAAAAAGAGAACACCACTTTGTGTTATGATTTTAGCGTCTAAGAAAAAATCGGATACAAAGGAAGGTGCTCTCTATGATTAAAAGTATAC
>CAZUKR010000102.1:0-9406 GCA_964620885.1 uncultured Eubacterium sp. | reverse complement strand
GTTGCCTCCCACAGAATAATATTATTCTTCTTGAGAGTATAAATATATATTTTATCTTCATGCTCACTATGAAACACGATATCTAATACTTCCAAATTATTTTTTGTGGTATTTTCTTTACTGTAAGAAAATTTCTCCGGTTTATGAATGCTGCATACAAAGATTGCTTCTTTATCAAAATTGATTTCTTTGTTATCTATGGTAAATCCATATTCTTTTCCGTATTTATGCAGATCTTCTTCTGTTTTTATTAGTAACTGTATAAAGTTATTATTGTTTTCAAAGGATTCTGTACAAATCAATTTGCTCTCTATTTTATTTTCTTTGTTTCTTAAATATAGAAATACGCTTAAAAACACAACTATAATAATACAAACTATTATAACTGCTCCTTTTTTCAATTCTCTTTTCATAATGACTATTTTTCCTTTTGTTTAATAAAAGATATAGAGATAATATTCTCCCTTTTCATCCGCAGCAATGAAGGCTTGAATTTCTATTGTTTTTGCTCTTTTTCCTTCTTCCATCTCAGAATAATACTCCACTATTTCGTTTTCTTTTAAATCCAGCCATATATCATCTCTTTCAAAATTAACAGGTAATTTATCCTCTGGTGTCCCAAATTTCTTTTTCAAGCCTTCCGCTATATCGTTCAGATACTTTTTTTCTAACTTGAGTTTTGCCCTTACATGCTCGTCTCCGTAATCAGTATAGTATTTTCCTTCCATAAAATGAGCCTTTTTTTCTAATTCCATATTTATCTTTTTTTCAATGCAAAACACTATATCTTTCTTTCCTACTACTTTTGCTATAATAACTCCTCCACATAATATTAAAATCATAACTAATAATATGTACTTTATGTTTCTTTTCTTCATTTCCAATTATCCTTTATATTTTTTCAATAGCATATGTAAAAGAAATATTCCTTATTGTCATCTGCAGCTATAAATGCTTCTACTTCTATTGTTTTTACTTTTTTCCCTTCCGTACTCTTATTATAATATTTCACTATCTTCTTCTCCCTTAGGTCATAGCAAATGTCCTTTTTCTTAAAGTATATTGGTATTTCACTTAATTCATATTCCCACAAACTCTGCCTTAGCTCTTCTTCCAATTCTTCCAAATGCTTTTTTTCTACACTAAATTTTGCTTTTATATGCTCTTCCCCTTGATCATCACTATATTTTCCCTCAACCAAAGTGACTCCTTCTACTAATTTTATTCCCAACTTTCTTTCTATATAGAATACAGGATCTGTTTCACTGCCCACAGGATTTTGCTTCACATCTTGAACTTTTTTCCATAGCATAGCTCCTAGTAATACCATTAAAACAACAGCTATACTTATTATATGCTTTATGTTTCTTTTCTTCATATTTCTCCTAATCGTTAACATAACTTATTCCGGTCTTGGTGAAATCTTCATATACCAATTGTCTTTTATATGTCTATATCCATATCTTTAAGGAAAATAAGTCCTGTTTTTCTTCTTTTGCTTTTACTCACATTCACACCTCACAATATGCATCGTAATCTTCTTTCAGGCATAAATTTATTTCCTTACAGCCTACAGGTCTTAATAATATCACTTCATCTCCCTCCTGTACTTTTCCATGTACCAAATTTTTATCAAATGATATTTCTCTTCCTTTTTCATTATCATTTACCATCACGGTATAGGTTATAATCCGATATTTTATATAATATTTTCTTTCAATGGACCATAACTCCCCTTCACAACTTTCCCACCTATTACTTTTTCTTTTATGACTACACTTAAATTCATAAATACATACTAATATGGCAATCAAAAAAATCATACCATTAAGTATTACACCAAAAAAATCCAGCATACTATGCCTAAAAAGCAATACTCCAAATATAGCTCCCCCAAACATTATGCAATATATTATTCTGTTAAACATTATTTCTTTTTTATATAATTTTCGTACCTTATCACTTTCCTTCCCTGTTAACTCTTTCCATTCTATATTCTCTTCCTGCATTTTCATACCAATAATACGGTCTCCCTCTTTTGATTCTTTCACCTACTGAACTTTATCTCAGGCCGTTTCTCTCATGGGAAAGTCAAAGGAATCTATTCCCTTCCCGATGTGTTCTTCGATTAACTTTCCTTTTTCCATTCTTCTCTCCTGTGGGCTCCCTTCATATTGGTCATTTTACATTTGGAATATTAACCATAGAAAGGAAGCCGCTATTTCATCTTTTCTCTTATGCAAATTCAACTTACTCCGGTCTTGGTGAAATCATCATATACCAATAGTCTTTTATATGTTCAAATCCATACCTTTCAAGGTCACTGCCTGTGGAATATACAAAAAAATTATTAATGCCATTGTTTGTTTCTACAAACGGCGTTTTATCTGTATTAATATAAAATCCTATTTCCCTCGATTCAGCAATATAGCATATTTGTATAATTACTTTATCCTGAGCCATTTCCTTTAAAGATGCATATAACTCTTCATTCTCTTTTATAATATCAAATGTATTCTGGGAACAATATTTTGTATTTTCTATTATCTCCCCTTTGTAAAAATAAATTTCTTCTGTATCAGTTATTTTTCCGGACCAAATAGGCTCTTGCTCCCACTTAAAAGAAATAACCAGATCTTCTTCTGATTCTAACCGATCCGTTTGATTAAGCTTCTCTATGATATTTGATAGCAGTTCTTCGTTTTCATAAAATATCTCTTCTATTTTGGGATAACTTTTCTCATTCTCCTTTTTATTCTTCATTCCCTGTGCTATATCTTTCTGTCTTCTTTCCTCTATCTCTTGCCGCTCTCTGTCTTCCTCTGCTAAAGACCTTTGGTAGTTAAATAACATTACCGATATAAAAACCAGAATAATTCCAAGGAGTAAAATAAGTCCTGCTTTTCTCCTTTTGTTTTCACTCACAATCGCACCTCCCCCATTTACCGGACTATAACCCATCACAAAAATGTATTTCCGTTAAAATATCCTCTTTATCAAAATGAAAATATATATACCAGAATTCATCTATTATTCCAAAACATTCCTGGTCATTTTCCAGTATCTGTTGATTATTCTTATATATCTTTTCAATTGTCTTTCGTGACATCCCCACCTGAACCCTGCGCCATCCAAACTTATAAGAATCATCCAAAACATCTACTCTCACAAAGGGAATATTACCATTTACGCTATACACAAAATAAAACTTTTTATCTGTATAGTCTAAAACATATTCCCACATTCCATCAACATTTTCCTCTATATTATCTGGTTCTCCAAATTCTTCAATTATATGATTATACCGATGAGAATCAGGAGATATCCCCAATTCATTCATATAATCACATTTATAAGCCATTTTTTGATAAAGCAGTAACGCAAAAGCTACTATGCAAACCGGAATAATTATTATCTTGGCTTTTCTTTTCTTCCTAATCATCTTCACATCCTCGGCATCCTTTTTCTTATGCAAATATAGCTTATTCCGGTCTTGGTGGAATCTGCATATACCAATAGTCTTTTATATGTCTATATCCATATCTTTCAAGATTACTGGCTGTGGAATACATAAAAAAGTTACAACTTCCATTATTTGTTTCTACAAACGGGGTTTTATCGGTATTAATATAAAAATCTATTTCCTTCGATTCGGCACTACACCTAATTCTTCCAATAACTTTATCTTCTGCCATTTCCTTTAAAGAAGCATATAACTCTTCATTCTCTTTTATAATATCAAATGTATCCTGAGAACAAAGTTCTGTATTTTCTATCATCTCTCCCTTGTAAAAATAAATTTCTTCTCTAGTAGATATATCTCCTTGCCAATTAGGCTCCTGCTCCCATTCAAAAGAAATAATCAGGTTTTTCTTTAAATTTATCAAATCTGTTTTATTAAATTCTTCTATGACATCTGATAACAATTCTTCGTTTTCATAAAATATCTCTTCTATTTTGGGGTAACTTTTCTCATTTTCCTTTTTATCCTCTAACCCTTGGGCTATATCTTTTTGCCTTCTTTCCTCTGTCTCTTTCCGCTCTCTTTCTTCCTCTGCTAAATACCGCTGATAGTTAAATAACATTACCGATATAAAAACCAGAATGATTCCAAGGAGGAACATAAATCCCATTTTTCTTCTTTTGTTTTTACTCACATTCATTTCTCCCATATTAATAGAATAGTTTAGACAACTTACTTAGCATGGTTTTGACCATATTTATTTCAAAACCAAGGGAGCTACTCCCTTCCCGATGTGCTCTTCGATTAACTTTCCTTTTTCCATTCTCCTTCTCTCCTGTGGATTCCCTTCAAATTGGTCATTTTACATTTGGAATATTAACCATAGAAAGGAAGCCGCTATTTCATCTTTTCTCTTATGCAAATATAACTTATTCCGGTCTTGGTGGAATCTGCATATACCAATAATCTTTTATATGTCTATATCCATATCTTTCAAGGTCACTGGCTGCGGAATACATAAACTCATTATTACTCCCATTGTTTGTTTTTACAAACGGCGTTTTATCGGTATTAATATAAAAATCTATTTCCTTCGATTCGGCAATACAGCTAATTCCTATAATTACTTTCTCTTCTGCCATTTGATTTAAAGAAGCATATAACTCTTCATTCTCTTTTATAATATCAAATGTATCCTGGGAACAATACTTTGTATTTTCTATCATCTCTCCTTTATAAAAATAAATTTTTTCTGCAGTAGATATATTTCCGTGCCAAATAGGCTCCTGCTCCCATTCAAAAAAAATAGTCAAGGTTTTTTCTGAATTTATCAAATCTGTTTGATTAAATCTTTCTATAACATTTGATAGCAGTTCTTCGTTTTCATAAAATATCTCTTTTATTTTGGGGTAACTTTTCTCATTTTCCTTTTTATCCTCTAACCCCTGGGCTATATCTATCTGCCTTCTTTCTTCTCTCTCTTTCTGCTTTCTTTCTTCCTCCGCCCAAGACCTTTGGTAGTTAAATAACATTACCGATACAAAAGCCAGAATGATTCCAAAGAGGAAAATAAGTCCTGCTTTTCTTCTTTTGCTTTTACTCACATTCACATCTCCCATATTAATAGAATAGTTTAGACAACTTACTTAGCACGGTTTTGACCATATTTATTTCAAAACCAAGGGAGCTACTCCCTTCCCGATATGCTTTTCAATTAACTTTCCTTTTTTCATTCTTCTTCTCTCATGTGGATTCCCTTCAAATTGGTCATTTTACATCTGGAATATTAACCACAGAAAGGAAGCCGCTGTTTCATTTTTTCTCTTGTGTAAATTCAACTTATTCCGGTCTTGGTGGAATCTGCATATACCAGTAGTCTTTTATATGTTTATATCCATATCTTTCAAGGTCACTGCCTGTGAAATACACAAAAAAATTATTACTGCCATTATTCGTTTTTACAAACGGCGTTTTATCCGTATTAATATAAAATATTATTCTCCCCGATTCGGCAATACAGCTAATTCTTCCAATCACTTTCTCTTCTGCCATTTGATTTAAAGAAGCATATAACTCTTCATTCTCTTTTATAATATCGAATGTAACCTGAGAACAATATTTTGTATTTTCTATCATCTCCCCTTTGTAAAAATAAATTTCTTCTCTGGTAGATATATTTCCTCGCCAATTAGGCTCCTGCTCCCATTCAAAAGAAATAATCAGGTTTTTTTCTGAATCTAACAAATCTGTTTTATTAAATTCTTCTATGACATTTGATAGCAGTTCTTCGTTTTCATAAAATATCTCTTCTATTTTGGGATAACTTTTCTCATTCTCCCTGTCCTCCTCTAGTCCCTGTGCTATATCTATCTTCCTTCTTTCCTCAGTCTCTTTCTGCTCTCTTTCTTTCTCTGTCAAAGACCTTTGGTAGTTAAATAATATTACCGATATAAAAACTAGAATGATTCCAAGTACTAAAATAATGCCACCCATTTTTTTTCCTCCTT
Source organism: uncultured Eubacterium sp. (assembly GCA_964620885.1). Lineage (GTDB taxonomy): Bacteria > Bacillota > Clostridia > Lachnospirales > Lachnospiraceae > Petralouisia. Next base: position 3,436 of record CAZUKR010000102.1, on the reverse strand, counting down.
TACATTTAATCACAATCACACCTCCCATATGTTTCAACACCTATCGACTGATTATTACTTAGATAAGACATATAATATTGCCACTCACCTGTCGTAGCCGCCAACAGCAGCATTTGAATGTCTATGTCAAATGCTTTTGCATCTTCACTATGGTTACGACGCATAACATCATCTATACTAATTATCGTGGCCTCCGGCCGCAATGTATCATCATTTTCATAATTATCGTCCGCATAGCCATCGTCTATTCCAAATAAATGTCCAAACTCATGTGTAATCGTATTCCGATAATCGTATGCAAGCCTCTCTCTTCCGTTTTTCCTTAATGTATACATAGTTATTTCTCCCGGATTACTTTTATCCCGCGGACTTGAAAAGCTTGCAAACGCTCTTCCACTCCCGGTATTCAGCAGTATATCAATATAATTTTGCCCACTCATCCATGGCAGCCAGGACCACCAGCTTTTATGTCCTTCGTGTACGTTTACCTCAACCAGGGTATCATGCCCAAACACATTTTCATAATTCCCTCCCCAATTTTCAATCCCCTGTATTACAAGATCATGTACTGTTACTCCTTCTATCTCCACATCTAAGTCACCACCTATATCAACATACACATCAATGATAACTCTATTTCCATCTACAGATATTTTTATCGGATCATTTTTTCCAGATGTGGGGCTGTAATGATCCTCTAGGTCAAATCCTCGGGGATCAATCCATCTCAATGGATTCTGCATACAATAATTATATAAATTTATTGTACCTGCTTTTTCTTTCTTTATATATTTGTTTTTATCCTTCGCTGCAAACCTCCCCATCTCCGGCAGATACTCCCTAGCCTGGGCAAAGTAGGTCCCTGCAATCTCATCTGCCTGATAGCCCGTATAGCCAAAGGGCTGTAGCTTCCCCTGATTCCCATACAGGTCTTCTCCAAAGGCCCCATATCCATAGCTGTCCACCAGTTCACCTGCTTCATCCAGCAGGCGGAGGGGGCTTCCCAACTCATCGGGCAGGTAGAAGTTTGCATCTTCCCCTTCCAGCATTCCCGCCACGTTTCCATCCCACAGGTAGGTCTGGGCTGCATCATCTTTGGTCTGCTCCAGCAGGTTATGGTAGCTGCGGGTCAGGTCGATGGTGTATTGAATCTGATGTTCCGGATGGAGTGCCTGCTCCTGAAGGTGACACAAGGGATCCATATAGGCTTCCTGTTTTTCTGGATGTATAAAGCCCGTCTGTTTTCCCACTCGAAAGCCCAGTCCGTTATAGTCGTACTTGGCTGTTTCTCCGTTCCGGTTAACCACCTGTTCCAGACGATTTAGAGCACCATAGTGGTACCGGCGGCTAATCTGTCCGTTTTCGGCTTTCGTCTGCAGGTTTCCTCGTTTGTCATAGGTATACCCGTTCTCTGTGGTAACTTCCTGCTGTATTTCCTGAAAACCAACCAACTGATTCATGGCATTGTAGCAATAGGTGGTCTTCTGCTCCCCTTCTTGTTTTAACACACGGTTACCGAAGGTATCGTATCCATAGGTGGTCTGCACCTGACCGTCTTTTTGTATCTGGCTGAGTCTGCCCATGGGGTCATACCCATAGGTATAGCTTCCGCTTTCTTCCGGATATCCTCGTCTTTGTTTTTCTATTCCGGTCTTATTACCCAACAGGTCATACTGGTAGCAATATGCGTCTAGAATGCCCTTTTCATCAGTATGCTGGAGGGTTTCTATCCTTCCCTTTGCATCATACTGATAACTGGAATGCATACCGTTTGGATACTGTTTTTCTTTCAGCCTTCCTGCGGTATCATATGTATACCCAATGATGCGGTCTCCTTCTTTTAATTCTTTCAGCCGCAGGTTTTCGTCGTAATCGTAATACACCGTCCTTCCGTCAGGGTAGGTGAGGCTTTTCCGTTCTCCCGCTGCTCCAAAGGTATAGGAGACTTCTTTTCCGTCTGGGTACTGCACCTTTTGGGCACGCCCCAGCACATCGTTTTGAATCTTTGTCACCCCAAGCCAGTCTTTCACCTGTGTCAACTGTCCCAGTGGATTATATCCCAGGTTTACTTCCCGTCCATCTCCATAGCGGATGTTGGCTACCTGACCGTTTGGCGTATAGTCATAGGCAGTAACATAACCTTCTTTGTCAGTTTTTCCAATCAGCTGTCCCTTAGCATCATAGGTATAGAACTCCTGATAACCCAGGGCATCGGTGATGGTTTCTACCTGACCGCTGATGTCCCGTTGATACCGGGTGGTCTGACAGATGCCGTCTTCTGCGTACTGGCTGATTTTGATAAGGCGTCCCAAAGTATCGTAGACGTATCTTGTTTCATTTCCCAGGGCATCGGTCACTCCGGTGAGCAGTCCGGTCACAGAGTAGGAATACCGGGTGATATGGCCTAGGGCATCGGTGACGGATGTAACATTTCCGTCGGCATCATAAGTATAATCTGTCTTTGCCCCATCGCTTCCTTCTATGCTCTGGGCACGGTCTAAAAGATCATAGGTATAGGTCTTCTGAAAGCCGCCACGGTCGGTATGGGTCTTGAGGTTTCCGTTTTCATCATAGGAAAAGGCTTCTTGCGTCTGGTCGGGATAGGTGATTCCAGTGAGCCTTCCGCCTGCTTCGTAGTGGTAATGGGTGGTCTGGCCTTTGGCATCGGTAAGAGTCTGAAGTTCTCCCAGAGGGGTGTAGGTGTAGAAGGTGGCATGACCTTCTGCATCGGTCTCCTTCGTTTTCTGCCCTGCCTCATCGTAGATAATGCACTTTTTATTTCCCAGAGCATCAATCTCTTCTGTTAAAAGTCCCCTTTCGTCGTACTGGTAGGAGGTGGTATTTCCTTCTGCATCGGTGATGCCTTCCAGCTGGTTTCTGGCGTTGTAAGCATAGTGGATTTCTTCTCCTTTGGGGGTGATTTCCAGAATCCGGTTTCCATTGGCGTCGTAACCATAGGTGGTCTTGTTCCCTAAGGGATTGGTGATGCTGCTTAACCGGTTTCTGCTGTCGTATGTATACTGTTCCCTTCCTCCGTCGGGCAGCCGGACACCGGAGAGGTTCCACATGCTGTCATAAGTAAACTCTGCCTGGTCTCCGGCTGCATTTACGATGGCGCTAGGACGGTTGAGGACGTTGTACTGGGTCTGTATGGTGCTGCCATCGGGACGGCGCACCAGAACCTGTTTTCCACAGGCGTTATACTGATATTCTGTGACCTGTCCCAAGGGATCCTGAAAGGCAGTCATACGGTTCATGGAATCATACTGGTAGGAGGTTACGACGCCTTTGGGACTGACTACTTTTATCACCTGATTCCCGGGATTATACTGGTAGGTGCTCTGGTTTCCGTATGGGTCGGTGATCCCTGAGATATTGCCTTTTTCATCGTAGCTTAAGCAGACGGTTCCTCCGTCTGGCTGGGTGATGGTCTCTG
>CAZUKR010000101.1:4468-9593 GCA_964620885.1 uncultured Eubacterium sp. | reverse complement strand
AATCAAAAGAAGATGTTATCCGTGTAGCACGAACCTACTTTTCCAGATGGAAAATTGAAGAATATTTCCGTTGTAAAAAACAGATGTTCCAATTTGAAAACTTCCGCGTACGGAAGCTTTGTGCAATCAATGCACTTAACTTTTATATCACCTTATGCATGGCGTTTCTGGCCTTGATCTCAATGGAAGAAGAAACAAATGCACTCAAGGTTTCAATCATAAAAACGGCAGATCCCATCAAGGAAAAAGTTTTCTTCTGCTATTACCGATTGGCAAAAGGCATCTCAGGCATACTGTCGTATGCGAAAGAGGGCGTCAGACTCTGGTTCCGGACAAAACGTCCGGCATACCGTCAACTTTGCTTTAAGCTGGTCGCTTAGATAGATAAAAGAATAATTCTCCTAAAGTCCGGTTCCGGCGGGGCTTATTTCAGTGCCTCTATTCACAATACTGTCATTTCATTTTTTCAAAAATAGGACAGATTGGTACTTTAGGAGATGTTATCTCTTTTGAAATTACATTTTGCGGAAACTCAAGCTACGCTTGTTTTTTCGTAGTGCCCTGAAGAAACTGGTAAGCATGGTGGAACATTCTTCCTCCAGGATACCTTTTTCCAAATCCACCTGATGATTAAAAGAGCTAAGTTGAAGCAGATTTAAAATGGAACCGGCACAGCCAGCCTTGGGATTCATACTTCCAATTACTACTTTATCCATGCGTGCCTGAACAATAGCACCGGCACACATCTGGCAGGGTTCCAGAGTGACATACATGGTGCATCCCTCAAGACGCCAGTCTCCCAGCTTACGGCTGGCTTTTTTTATAGCAAGCAGCTCTGCATGGGCAAGGGTATTTTTGTCAGTATTGCGGCGATTATACCCCCGGGCAATAATTTTTTCCTCATATACAATAACACACCCAATGGGAACTTCTTCTAGTTTTTCCGCCTTTCGTGCTTCACGGATAGCGGCTTTCATGAATTTTTCTCCTTGATTCATATACACTCCTGATGATTCTGTGATAAAATATATTATAATCATATCTTATCACAGAATGTATAGAATTAGAAAGAGGATATATGCAGATACATGGATTTCAAAAGACAACATTACTGGATTTTCCTGGACATATTGCATCTACCGTTTTTACAGGTGGGTGTAATTTTTGCTGTCCCTATTGCCATAATGGGAATCTGGTACTTCGTCCGGGGGAGATGCCTGTCATTTCACAAGATGAAATTCTTGCCCATTTAGAAAAGCGTAGGACTATTCTGGATGGTGTATGTATTACTGGCGGAGAACCTACGTTACAGCCGGATTTGGAAGAATTTATTCGAAAAATAAAGGCGTTGGAGTTAAAGGTAAAACTGGACACCAACGGATACCGCCCCGAAATACTAATGGATTTGTGTAAGCAGGGGCTGATTGATTATGTGGCAATGGATATCAAGGGGACACCGGAACAATATGAGGAGATTACAGGCGTAAAGCCATGGGACTTTAATAAAATACAGGCATCTATATATTTTCTTATGAGTGGTGAGGTTCCCTATGAATTTCGGACTACGGTGGTAAGAGAATTTCACAGCCTGGAAGATTTGCTGGAAATCAGTGGGTGGATTAGTGGTGCCAGAGCTTATTACTTACAAAATTATCAGGATTCTGAACAGGTAATTGTAAGAGGGTTTCATGGGTATGAATCGGAAGAGCTAAAACAAATATGCAGAATGGTTCAGAAAAAGATACCGGCAGCACGAGTGAGAGGAGTAGAATAAATGAAAATGGAATATGAAACACCAAGACTAGCGATAAGAGCCTTAGGGGAGCAGGCGGCGCATCAGGTTCTGGAATTTTATCATAATAACAGAGAAACTTTCGAGCAATATGAAATAGACCGGGCGGAAAACTTTTATACCCCATCCTATCAGGCGGCATTGCTGCACTGTGAGTATACTCTTATGCAGAAACAGCAGTCTGCCCGCTTCTGGGTATTTGAAAAAGAAGCACCTCAGAAGATTATAGGAACATTTTCCTTTCATAATGTAAGGTATTCGGCCTATAAGGACTGTGATCTCGGTTATAAGTTTGAACAGAAAATATGGGGAAAGGGATATGCAAAGGAAAGCATTGCAAAAGGGATACAGATAATATTTGAAGATTTAGGGCTTCACAGAATAGAAGCAATGGTAATGTCTCAAAATGAACGTTCCAAAAATTTATTAAAAGCACTTGGATTTGAATTAGAAGGGATAAAAAGGCAGAATGTGAAACTTCATGGCGCGTGGTGCGACCATGAAGTCCATAGTCTGCTGAATGATTATTCCAGATAGCGTAGCCAGTATCCGAATTGTTCTGGTTTTAAAGAGTCATCTGAAGTAGAAAGGAATTCAGGAAAACCAAAAACAGTTGCAATAACCCGTTCTGGATTTTGAAATACACCAGGGATTCCCAAGGCCCATTGACTGGACTGGGAGTCTTCTTTTCTGCCCAAAAGCAGATGATGGTAATTAAAAAAACCATGAAGCAGAAAACTGTTGTTTCCGAGATTCCAGTAAGATTTGGGCAGCAAACGTAAATCTTTTAATTCAAGTTTTACCCAGACAAAGGGATCGTCATCTGGAAATGGGGTCATAACAGGGAAATTTTTTGTAATAAAACTCCATTTAAGTTCCAGATTTTCTGTTTCCTCGGCAGAAAGAGAACTCTTATGGGAAGGCGGCTCCGCAGAAAGTTCTGGAGCTGCTTCGGCTGCTTTTAAAATCACAGGCTCCTCCTCCGGAATAAGGGGTTCTGTCTGAGGAGAGGGATCAGAGGTGGTAAAAAGAGTCCGGTCGAATACATCATCGTCCCACTGGCTCAAGAGCATCCCGTGTTCCGAAAGAGGGAGAAAAATACCCTTTACAGAGGAGAGAGGGAATCCTGTATTTGCCAGGTTTTCAGCATCAAAAGTCCCATTAAACTCCCCGGTTCCCCGAATAAGATTGACAGAACCAATAGGAATTCCCCGAAATTGAGATTCGCGTTGGGCATAGAAATACACCGGAAGCTCAGAGAGACTGTGTCCGGTGTTTTTCATATGTATTTCTACGCGGCATTGCGCGTCTCTTTTTTCAATTTTAGCAAATCCCACATTACGGGTTTTATGATTGTTTTCATATAAGTAAAGGTAAGTAATCATGCGGTGAAATTCAGACATTTCTTACACTCCATAAAGCTTTTTACATCTTTATTCCATAAAAACAAAATTTATTCCTTATTTTGTCCGGTAATGGCAAGAGCAAGATCGGAACCAAAGGAGGACATATTGGCAGGTACCCATGTTTTGTTCTGGATGACACATTCTACGGTAATATCAGTAGTATCTTCCGAAGGTGTAACATCTTGATAGGCAGCAATCAGATTCTGTGTATAGGTGTTCATAAGAAATACCTGCTGTTCCTGGATATCGTGGAGCCCGGACATATTGGCTGCTTCTCTGGCACTGTAAAAGGCATCTTCGTCCAAGGCGGATTCATCAAAGTAAGTAGTGTGAATGATAACAGTGGCCTTTCCATCAGATTCGGAAGCAACTTCTGCTGTTGCGTTCATTTGAGCAAGTGCATCTTTTCTTGCGGAACAAAGTTCATCTAAGGTATCATCATCAATTTCCTGACCGCTGGCGGCAAAATTGGAACGAATCGTTTCCTTTACAGATGCATCGTAAGCGCTCTGGGCAGATTTGATGTCCTGTTCCGGCATGCCCAAAGAAGAAATTTCCTTGGTATCTCCAAGAATATATAAATCATAAATGGCTTTTACAGAAGAGGCGGCATTGTTATTAGGTTCACCGCAGGCAGTAAGGAAAACGGAACATAGACAGATGCATAAAAGAGTGGAACAAAGTTTTTTCATCAGAGAATCTCCTTAATAGAAAAATACATAAAATAATTAATCCCATTATAAATGCAAAAGAATCAAAAGGCAAGGAAAGAAAACATAAGAAAACATAAGAAATGAAGGAACGGACAATAATATGCAAATTATAACATTTTAAACAGTAGGAAAAATTACTGTTACTTTCTATAATAAGAATAGAATAATAACAAAAATCAGCAGGGGGTTTTTAAGATGAAATACGGACATTTTGACAATGAAAAGCGGGAATATGTCATTGACCGAGTGGATTTGCCAACATCTTGGACAAATTATCTGGGCGTAAAAGATATGGCAGTAGTAGTAAATCATACTGCAGGCGGCTATATGTTTTACAAATCACCAGAATACCACCGTGTGACACGTTTCCGGGGAAATGCAGTACCTATGGATCGCCCGGGACATTATGTTTATATCCGAGATGAAGAAGACGGAGATTACTGGAGCGTTTCCTGGCAGCCGGTAGGCAAGCCATTAGATCAGGCAAAATATATCTGCCGTCATGGAATGAGTTATACCACATATGAGTGTGATTACAAAAATATCCATGCAGAGCAGACATTGGTAGTACCAAAAGATGATGCGGTAGAACTTTGGGATGTTAAGATTAAGAACAATGATGATAAGGTAAGAAAATTAGATGTATTTTCTTATCTGGAGTTTTCCTTCCATCATATAGAGGTTGATAATCAGAACTTCCAGATGAGTATGTACTGCTCAGGTTCATCCTGTAAAAACGGAATCATTGAATATGATTTATTCTATGAAGAATTCGGATTCCAGTATTTTACAGCCAACTTTGAAGCGGATGGATTTGACTGTCTCCGCGACACATTTATCGGACCTTATCGTACAGAGGATAATCCGGTAGTAGTAGAACGAGGAAAATGTACTGGTTCTTATGAAAAAGGAAATAATCACTGCGCAACACTTCAGAAATATATAACATTACAGCCGGGAGAAGAAGTACGTCTGGTTTATATGTTGGGAGAAGGAAATCGGGAAGCTGGCGCAGAAATGCGTAAAAAATATTCCGATATGGAAAATGTAGATAAGGTATATACCGACCTGCATGAGTACTGGGAAGACAAATGCCAGAAATTACAGATTAAGACACCGAATGAAGGAATGGATACCATGATTAACACCTGGACCTTGTATCAGGCGGAAATCAACGTTATGTTTTCCAGATTTGCATCCTTTATAGAGCTGGG
>CAZUKR010000101.1:0-4368 GCA_964620885.1 uncultured Eubacterium sp. | reverse complement strand
ATCAGGCGGAAATCAACGTTATGTTTTCCAGATTTGCATCCTTTATAGAGCTGGGTGGACGTGTAGGACTTGGATACCGTGATACTGCTCAGGACGCAATGACAATTCCTCATTCCAATCCGGACAAGTGTAAACAGCGTATTGTACAATTGCTGAAGGGACTTACCACACACGGATACGGACTTCACCTGTTCCAGCCGGAGTGGTTCGAGCCGGATAATGATGTGAAACCATTTAATTCGCCAACCGTAGTACCTAGTCCAAACGCGTCAGATATGATACATGGTATCAAAGATGCATGCTCTGATGATGCATTATGGCTGGTTCCTTCTATTATAGAATATGTAAAAGAAACCGGTGATATCGGTTTCCTTGATGAAGAACTTTCCTATGCAGATACTTATCCGGACGGACCAGCAGGAACGGTATATGAGCATATTATGAAGATTCTGGATTTCTCAGCAGAACAGGTGGGAATGACAGGAATCTGTAAGGGACTCCGGGCAGACTGGAATGACTGTCTGAATCTGGGCGGAGGAGAAAGTGCACTGGTAAGTTTCTTACATTACTGGGCAATCAGCAACTTCCTGGAAGCAGCAACATTCCTTGGAAGAGAAGAAGAAATTAAAAAATACACCGAAATGCTGGAAAAAGTACAGAAGGTGTGCGATACAGAACTTTGGGATAAAGAATGGTTTATCCGTGGTGTAACAAAGAACGGCAAAAAAATTGGTACAATGGAAGATAAAGAAGGAAAGATTCACCTGGAGTCTAATGCATGGGCGGTATTATCTGGAGCAGTATCCCAGGAAAAGGGAGTAAAAGCTATGGACAGTGTAGAAGAGCACCTGTCTACTCCTTATGGAATTATGCTGAATGCACCTTCCTATACGGTACCGGATGACGATATCGGCTTTGTGACCCGTGTATACCCGGGAGTAAAGGAAAACGGAGCAGTGTTCAGCCATCCAAACCCATGGGCATGGGCAGCAGAATGTAAACTGGGACGCGGAGATAAGGCAATGAAATTCTATGATGCATTGTGTCCATATTACCAGAATGATAAGATTGAGATTCGTGAAGCAGAACCATATTCCTATTGCCAGTTTATTATGGGAAAAGATCATACAGCATTTGGACGGGCAAGACATCCATTTATGACAGGAACAGGCGGCTGGGCATATTTCTCCGCAACAAGATACATGATTGGAATTCGTCCGCAGTTTGACTATCTGGAAATTGATCCATGTATTCCAGCAGACTGGACAGGGTTTGAAGCCGTAAGGGAATGGAGAGGCGCGAAATATGAAATCTCTGTAGAGAATCCAAATAAAGTTATGAAAGGTGTAGCAGAAATTTATCTGGACGGTAAGAAAGTAGAAAAGATACCGGCACAGGAAAGAGGAAGCAACCATCAGATTAAAGTAGTTATGGGGTAACCGAAGGAGGCATACAATGATTAAATTTGGAACTGGCGGTTGGAGAGCCATAATCGGAGATGAATTTACGAAACAGAATATACAGATACTGGCAAAAGGCATGGCAAACAAAATGAAAAATGAAGGCGTAGCAGAAAAAGGAATTGTGATAGGATATGACCGTCGATTTCTTGCAAAGGAAGCTATGCAGTGGGCAGCCATGGTATTTGCCAAAGAAGGAATTAAGGCTTATCTGATCAATAAATCCTCACCAACACCATTGATTATGTTCCATGTCATGAAACATGAATTTTCATATGGAATGATGATAACGGCAAGTCACAACCCTGCAATTTACAACGGTATTAAAGTATTTACCGCTGGAGGGTGTGATGCAGATGAGATTCAGACCAAAGACATAGAGGACTATATCGCTGATGTGGGACCATCTTCCGTACAGGAAATGGATTATGCCGACGGCATAAAAACAGGGCTGATAGAGGAAATCTATCCACTGAACGAGTATCTTGATGAAATTATTGCTTCCGTAGATATGGAGGCAATCCGCAACGCAGGATTAAAGGTTGCTATAGACCCTCTGTATGGTGTAAGTGAAACCTCCCTGAAAACAATTTTACTTACTGCCCGCTGTGAAGTGGAAACAATTCACGACCGTCATGATACCTTGTTTGGTGGAAAATTACCTTCACCAACTGCATCAACCTTGCGTACATTGCAGAATTATGTAGTGGAACATAAGTGTGACGTAGGAGTTGCATCAGATGGTGATGCAGACCGTATCGGCCTTATTGATGACAAAGGAAACTTCCTGCATCCAAACGATATTTTAGTGTTACTATATTATTATCTGGTAAAACACAAAGGATGGCATGGTCCTGTAGTTCGTAATATTGCAACCACCCATATGCTGGATAAGGTAGCAGAGCGTTTTGGGGAAAGATGCTATGAAGTTCCGGTAGGATTTAAGCATATTTCTGCTAAGATGCGGGAAACAAACGCAATCATAGGTGGGGAATCTTCCGGTGGTCTGACAGTACGTGGACATATTAGCGGGAAAGATGGTATTTATGCAGCAGCCCTTCTGATAGAGATGATTGCTGTAACTGGGAAAAAACTTTCCTCTATTATGGATGAAATCCGCAGCGAATGCGGCAGTATCTATATGGAAGAGAGAGACTATACATTCACTCATGAGAAAAAAGCAGAAATGCAGAAGCTTCTTATGGAAGACAAACAGATACCGGAACTTCCGGAAGAGATAGATCATATCTCTTATCTGGATGGAAGTAAAGTATATTTTAAAAATGGCGGATGGATTATTGCGAGATTCTCTGGAACAGAACCATTGCTTCGTATTTTCTGTGAAATGCCAAATACAAAGAGTGCAAAAGAAGTATGCGCTATTTATGAAGAATTCCTGGGACTGGAAGAATGCTAGTTCTTCGGGAAACAAACAATCGGAAATAAGTTAATTATTTCATATAAACTCCTAAAAATAATATGTAGAAACGTCTGTGGGCCTGAGCAACCTACGGGCGTTTTTACGTCAGAACGCATGGCAGAGGGCACAAGTAGGAGATATAATAAAATAGTATCAAAAAAATGGGGGAAAAGCTACATGGCGGTGTATGAAATTGGAACTTTTATCCGCGACTTAAGAGTAGAACGTGGGTATTCACAAGAAGAACTTTGTTTTGGTATCTGTTCCACAGGAAATTTATCTAAAATAGAAAATGGATTCAGGGTGCCCAATCGTAAAACCATAGAAGCGTTAATGCAGCGGCTGGGGTGTGAAGATATGTTTCTTCGATTTTCCAGCAAAGAAGAAATGCATCAGGTACAGCTTTGTAAGAAAATTATTCAAAGATTGTCAGATAAAAACTTTAAAGGATTGGAAAAGATTTTGGAAGAATTTGAACGTACCATTTCAGAAGAAGATATACTGAATGTTCAATACTGCCGATTTACCAGGGCTATGATAAATCAGGAAAAGGGAATGTCATCAGAAGCGGTAATCAGGGAATTGGAAGAAGCGCTGCAGATGACTAAACCAGGATATCGAGATGATGATTTTATTCCAAAAGGATTATTAACTTATAATGAAATTGTAATTTTTATCAATATAGCCAATAATTATATAGGAAGAGACAATGAAAAAGCATTGGCAATTTTGTATGAACTAAGGAAATATATGGATACACATGTGCTGGACAGGCAGGAAAAGATGAAGAAATACCAGGTTATTATTTTTAACCTTTCCAGTATTCTGCTGGAAGAGAAACGATATGATGAAGTGATGGAGTTATGTGATTCAGGAATTAAATCTTGTAAGGAAAATAATCGTCTGCGCCTGTTCCCTTACTTTTTCTTAAACAAAGGATTTGCTTTGCTGGGGAAAAGAAAGATAGAACAGGCGCAGATACAGTTAAAGAAGGGATATAATGTTCTGGATGCCATGGGCGCCGAAAAAGAGTGCAGGCGCCTTGTAGTGTTTTTGAAAGAAAACTGGAACGTTACTGATCTTCTATAGAAATATGAAAGATGCATAAAGTAGTAAATAAATGGATAAATAAAGGTTTCATTTGTATCATTCCTCCTAAAATAATTATTTTATGAAACTAGAATAACCTGATTATAAGCAAAAAGCTATAAACTTTGGGGAAATTTGGAAAAATTTAGGACTTTTCCCCAAAGTTTATGGTATGAGCAAAGGGATATGATAGAATAGCCTACGAGTATAGATGGCTCAAATAATGGAATTGCAATTCTAAAAGAGATATCAGCTCTAGCAAAAGTGTCAGAAGACCCTGCGGGATTCCCGCAGGGTCTTCGCGTTTTTGACAAAAAATTTTGGATGGAATAGAGGGAGTATGGTATAATTCTTAAGTGAAGTATCATAATCAGAGCAATAAAAAGAGCAGCTCCTGAT
>CAZUKR010000100.1:7452-9705 GCA_964620885.1 uncultured Eubacterium sp. | reverse complement strand
TCTTTTCTCAAAAGAATATTTCCATAAGACTTTCCAACTACTCTTGCTTCAAATTTTCCGGATGGTTTCAGAAAAGATAAGGCAATATTTTTTTCTGCACATTTGCCCATGAGAGCCGGACTTGCCCCTCGGAAACCAAACGCTACAACTGCCTCTAAGTTATGAAGGGGAACCCTTCCTACCTCTTCTTTTTCAAGCTTAATTACAATATTCTCACCATCTAAAGCCAGATAGTAATCCGGATTTGTCAAGTACAGTGTATTTAACAGCTGCCTCATTCCTCTTCCTCCCAACTGGTTGTCATGTATTCTTCTGCACTTCTGTTCTTTTGCAGTTTTGGAAGACAAAGTTCTTTTAGGGAACAAGCCTGACACTTCTTTGAAGTTTTTACATTTGGTGTATATTTCCGCTCATATAATTGATGCATTTCCAGATAAGCACTCTTACATTCTTCCCGTAGTTCCTCCGTAAGCTCTATATACTCCCGTCTTCTTGTTTCCCCATAAAATAATGCGGCCTTTGGAATTTTGCAACAAAACATTTCCTCTAAGCAGATTGCCTGAGCAACCACCTGCATAATATCACTTTTATCGTCCTTGCTCTTTCCTCTCTTGTATTCTATGGGCATAATCTCATAGGTTCCTTCTCTATTTTTAATGGGAATCCCATTTTTATCTTTCTTGAACTCTACCACATCGCATACACCATAGATTCCTAGTTCCCTGGATTGAACAGGCATTCCTCTGGAAATCACAACATCCTTCCTCTTCTCCCTGCTAAAGCCGTCATGGACTTTATGATGCATTACTTCTCCCATGGCAGTCAGATAATTTTCCTGCCACTGCTGCTCAATATGTATCAAGGCCCACTGACGTCTGCAGAATGTAAAGTGTTGAATACCGGCAAGATGAAGAAACTCTTCCTCATTATACTCCTTCAATTCTCTCCACCTCTAATCCCGGCAGTGTTTCCAGATTAATGATATAGTCCTCATAGCATTTCGGTTCTACGATTCCTTCTTTTACCGTAACCTCTAAAGAACGGTGGACTTTGGCAGTGGAATACTGACCTGCCGGGCAGTTATGTTTCCACCAAAACACTTCCCGCACTTCCATGCTTCCTTCCGGTCTTGCAGTAGAGCTGTCATTTTCAAATAATGTTCTCAATGCCTCTTTTATTTTCTCTGCATCTTCATTAGAAAATCCTGTTTTCCCTGCCAGTTGATAGTTAATACTTCCCTTTACCAGATATAATGCGAATCCCACCCTGTGTTTGGTTCCCATTGTATCGGAACTCTTTTTATTCTCAGTTTCTCCTCCATTCACGCTCTTGGTAATCTGCTGACTTTCAATCATGATTGGAGCAATACTAAAAGCAGGATGAACCGATACAGGGCCTCGAATTCCTACTGACATCTTCTTTTCAAAAGCAAACACCTGACCAAATGCCCTTACATCAATCCATGTTTCACATGCTGCCTTTTCAAAAGCCTGATTGTCCTTTTCTTTGATTGCCTTTTGCAATTCTTCATTCTTCTTTACCCGCTCTGCCAGACTCTTACAGCCATCTTCAGAACGTTCATTCATCTGTACAAAAATACTTTCTCCCATATCCTGAAGGCGGTTTCTGATTTTTCGTTTAATACAAACATCTGACATTTCACCATAGCCTTCCATATCTTCCCTTGGACGATTCCCATTTAACGGATCTCCATTTGGATTTGCCCGATTCACCATAATTGTCACTGCAAAATCAATTTTATTTGTAAATTTATTCATCTTCTTTTCCTCCCACTTTAGATTCTTTTTTCATAAACTCCGCTCTTTGCACACTGTATCCTACAATATATCTTGGTCCCAGAGGAGTATTATTAAATCCATTTACATTATCTATTTTAATAATAATTCCATCCAATAAGTTTTGATAATAATTTCCGCTTTCTGGCGTAAGTTTATCTTTATAGTACAGAATTTTCCCATACACATCACCATAGGTTTTTGCCGGTCTTGTAACCCCCACACTCCAATACCGTTTTATTACCGGCATCCTTTCTGCCCTTTCACCATTTTGCCTGAAATATCCTCTTTCCTCGATAATTTCTAAAACTGCAAACAATCTGCCAAACAGGTAGTCCCTGTCTTTTTCATTTCTTTCATTTTCTAAACTCATATTTTTATCCTCACCTCCGAATTTATCGTATTTCAACAATGCACAAGCAATTCTGCGTATATAATCCCAAGTACCTTCCTTATA
>CAZUKR010000100.1:0-7352 GCA_964620885.1 uncultured Eubacterium sp. | reverse complement strand
GCCTGGCTCTTGTCTGAAAAACGTCCCAGATAAGTAAAATTTGTATCATCATTGGCCGAAATCAACTTTGCCTTATCTCCAGTATTTCTGACTTTCGCCATATGTTTATCTGTACATACCGTCATCTCTCCTGTTACATAACACAATTCCTTTTTCTTAGAAAGGCTTCTATAGTATTCTATATATCTTTCATATACTTCCTGATTTTTCCAAACCTCGGTCAATTCTCCATATGTTTCCGGATGACTTACCCTAAAACGCACTACCGCTCCGGTCTGACCAAAGTTGTGTAATTTATTTACCTTATCGCTTAATATTTCCTCTTCATCCAACTCCAAAAGTCCACAATCCAGTAAATCCTCAATCAGGCACCCCTTTTTTAAATAGCTGCAAATTGCCTCCACCATCGGATGGGAATACTCTGAATCTGCCCACTCCTGCAGCTTTTGAATATAAGCCTCATAGTATTTCCGCTTATCTTCTCCTGTATATTTTGAATAATCGCCTGCAATATAACACAGCTTATCGCATAGAGGATGAGGAGCTATTCCACTGCTCCTAGATGCAGAATCTTCTGTTACCGGAATAATGGTAATCTTTTCCTTTCCATCTTTTGGCACAATATTGCATCCATATTTTTCAATATTACCTTCATAGTCTACGGTCACTTCCAACTGGGCATTTACTGTAGAATGTGAAAGCGGAAGCAATACACCCCTCTCATCTTCTTTTCCCGCTAAGTGGGCATATGCATCATATGTATCGCTCAACATCTTCATCCATGCCAAAATATTCACCTCCTTCAAACTCTTTTAGTCCGGAAAAATTAGTTTCATCAAATATTTTCATTTTCATAGGTCTTAGCACTCTTCCTACCATGCAATCTTCCGGCTTCGGAAATTTAATTACTCCATTTTCCATGGGAACATTCCAGAATCGGGCTGTAAGATTATCGTATTCCATCTCCTTTTTTGCTTCATCCGGATAGATAAAGCTGTGAAACATTACACCAAAGGAAAGGTTTGTGTTATCGTAGGCACCCTCCCCTTCTGCAAATTCACAAGGTTCTACATATCCCTGACATTCCCGGGTTCCGAGAAAAATATCCCTTCTTCCACCTCTTTCAATAATTCTTTTTGCAATCTGAAAATGCTTGTCCTCGTTTCTGTCTTTCGCTAAATCCGGTCTGTTTTCATTCCATACAAAATGGGCTTTTACTCTATATTCCACATCCCGCAGATAGGTATGATATGCCAGATCATTTTTTTCATTACTATGATAATTAATCGGACGCATCCCTTCCACCTGTGTTTCAATCTTTGACATAATTCTGACTTCGTCAATTATCCACAATAAAGTTGGCTTCCAATAAATGCTTTCTGTGATTCCCTTGAGTGCCTGATACGTAGGGACCGGATAAGTAAACCGTTCTCCCCCCGTCTTGGTCAACGGATCCGTAAATAATGCAAACTTCCCTGATACTTTAAATTCCACCTGATTTTTTCTTTTCATTTTTTCACCTTCTTCTAGAAAATCATATTTGGCCTCTTATCCATAAGACCTTCCTGCAGATTATAAGCCTCTTCCGATGCGGTCCAAATAATCGTTCCTCTTTTTTCGTTTTTTTCAATTACGCCTTTTCCCCAAAGCTCTGATGCTTTATATTCATATAGATTTACCGTATAGCGTTGTGCTTTTCTCAGCAGTTCCCTTATTCTCCCCCAATCCTCTGTTTCTCTTAATTCTCTTACTATTTCTTTCCCATCCCCATATGGAACAATTACTGCAATTCCATTCATATCAATCGGACGGTAATTCTTTCCGGCTGTCAGGAATGCCTGATTTAATAAAGAATCTTCCCTATTTTGCGATATCTCATATCCATCTGCAAGCAACTGAATGATACTTTTTCCTCTTATATCTTTGAATTGGTAATCCATTTCCGCTTTTCTTGTAAAAAAATATTCTCTATAATAGTTCTTCATCCATATTGGGTCTAAAAGGCTTACTCCTTTATTATCCTTTAAATAATGATGAATAATCTTTTTTGCTACACGCTGCCCATTCCATATATCCGGCATTCTGTCTATATGTTCCTCTGCCACTTCTATTAAAGACACTTGGCCCATTTTCAATTCACCATTCCGATTGCATCTCCCTGCTGCCTGTGCAATGCTGTCCAACCCTGCCAGGGAACGGATTACACATTGAAATGAAATATCCACCCCTGCTTCTATTAATGGGGTACTGATCACAACCAGCTTAGAGCCATCCTTCCTTTTTACCTGTTCCTTTATTTGTTTTATCTTTTCACTCCTGTGCTCTGCACATAAATTAGTGGTAAGATATACCGCTGGAAACTGATCTTTTATCAGTTCATAAACCTTCTGCACCGAATATTTGGAATTCAAAATAACAAGCGCATTATCTTTTTCTCTCAACTGTTCTTTCACAAACTCTGCCGTCTGCTGAAAAGACCACCTTTTTGAAGCATTTACAGGTATTACCTGTACTCGTTCAAACTCCCGGAAACGCTGGGACAGGTTTCCCACCATCTCTTTGGGCGGGGTATATAGTATAGGTTTATCCGTACATTCCAGCAAGGGCTGTGTTGCTGTGCAAAGTATCACCGTAGCATTACAGCACTTCACCAGAAAATTCATCATGAGATTAAAAGTATGTATACATTTTATGGGCAATGATTGTACTTCATCTATAATAATTACGGAATTCTTCAGTCTATGCATCCGTCGGATACTTTGCTTTTTATCCGAAAACAATGTATTCAGAAATTGTACTGCTGTTGTTGCAATAAAGGGTTCTTCCCATGTTTCTCCAAATGGGTTTTTGAGACTCTTCTTCTCCTCTGCATCGTTGTCCTCTGTTACTCCGGAATGATGTTCTAATACCCATTCTTTCTTTCCAACAGCTTCCTGGATTACCTTACTATTCTGCTCCGTAATGGAAATAAAGGGAGACACATAAATAATACGCTCTGCCTCCTTATGGCTCTGACAATATTTCAGGGCATATCCTAAAGATGTAAGCGTTTTTCCTCCCCCAGTAGGGATGGACAGGCAATAACAACCCGGGGAATTTTCCGCAAATGAAATACATTCCTTCCGGATTTCTTCTCGTAACAGGCTGATTTCTGTCTCCTTTTTACTCTTTCCATCCCTCTGGTTCTGTAATTTTTTTATGTATCCCTCATAATTTTTATAGGCTTCTGGAAAAATTTTCTGATAATCGAAATAAGTACTGGTTCTTTGCTCTATAAACTCTCCGGTATCCTTCCAGTCTGCATCTATCAAAACAGAAAGCATAAGTCTCTCCAGACATCCTCCATAAAATCTTATTTTAGAAATTTTTTTGCTGCTTATCTTTTCTGTTTTATCGGCATCACATAATTCTTTTAATTGGGAAAAAATGCTGTCCCATTCTTTTTGTGCCAATTCATATAGCTGTGAAATAGAATATTCTTCGCCTATTTCCCTTTCAAACTGCTTCACTGCAATATCATATTCTCTTGTTTTCTGTAAGCGTTCGTAAAACCGGTCTTTTTCTAATTCTATACAGTCAAATAATCCGTGATGGGCAGCAACTCCATAGGCCTCAAGTTCCGCTAACTTCCAATCTCCCTTTTGACTTATATAGTCATAAATCATTTTGGCTCCCACAGAAGAATGATTTACCTTTTCCTCCGTCCCCCTCTTTATATATGCTTGAAATTCCGGCTGATATTTCCCTGCATCATGAAATATCCCCGCCAGTTTCAGCATATATTCTATACCCACCTTTTTTCCTTCTTTTGATGCGTACTCTTCCACTCCGCGGATATGCTGCAATATGGTTTGTTCTCTTCCTTCTTCTGTTCTGTGAGCTACAAATTTTTCGTCAGATGTCATGTTTCTCTCCCCCACATGCATTTATATTTAATCTATCAAAATCGTATTAGAATACAATTATTATACATATTTCGACATTTTCTGTCAACTTTTTTATTTTTCTATACATAGAAGTTGACTATTTTGCATTGATTTTTATATTGTCCTATGATACTATATTACAGCCAGAGAAATCTGTGGATTGAAATTATGTATAGAAAAATTGCAGTATGAATTCTCATCTGCAATTTTTTATATTATAGGAAAGACCATGTTACGCTACAGTATGAAAGTGTGTGATTTCCTATAATATAAAACGCTCCGCGATGGATGCACACGCGCACCAGAGGAAGAAGTCGCAGAGGCGACGGCGCGCGGCCCAGCAAAGTGCCTTCTCCCTCAAGATTGAGGGCAGGGGAGCTGAAGTGTCGAAGACACTTTGTTCTTTCACTCTATTTTCTTTTCTATTCCATCCAGCAGATAATTCCGCTCTCTGGGTTGTTTCTCCTGATATTCTCTACAGACTCTTTCATTTTCTCGTTCAATCTCTTCCTTTAACTCTCTTGCAGAAAGTAACTGACAATCCTGTCCCCGAATAATAATCTGTTCCATTCCATCTGAAGTTGCCACAGTTACATGATGTTTTCTTCCATTTTCATGGGCAAATTTTTCAATATACTGATCTGCTGTTTCTGCCTCTGCTGTAAATACCACATGAATGTTCTGATAGTCTGTGATTTCTGTTTCATGTCCTTTCACCCGGTAAGCATCAAATACTACAATCAGATGACACCTGCGAATCCCCTGATAATTGCAGAGAATGTCTATCAATCGCCCCCTGGCTCCATCCAGATTAACCTCTGCCAGTTCTTTTAATTCTTCCCATGCAAAAATTATATTATATCCATCTACCAGTAAGTATTCCTCATCACTCTTGTTGGAATGGTAAGTCCTTGTAATTGGATATACTTCTGACTCTTTACGGTTTCGGGCCGAAATTGTTTTTCTAGGTAAATTTTTATCTCTTTTATTTGCACCAAATGTTCTGGATAAAATTTCATCAATCTCTTCTGCATCAATCCACAGTTCTTCTGATCCTGTAAAGAAATGAATTTCTTCTTCCTCCTGTTTCTCTTCTTCCAGTGTAGCTTCCAGATGCATATACTCTTTTACCTGATCCCAGCTTACTATAAATCCTGCTCCATGAGCACAGAACACAGACCCTGTTGGATTCTCCATATCCCTCTCGGAATCATATGCTTTTTCTGCAATTACTTCTTCCGCATTATGGCAGGGACCATATCCATTCACCGTACAGAATAATTGACCATGTCCTCTGGTATAGGCTATCACTTCTTTCTGATAGTCCTGCATACATACTACTGGAACATTTCCCGTCAGAATTGCCATTCCATTCTGCACCTGGGGTGTTTCAAAGGTTCCATGCATCCGTTCTAAATCTGTCATAGCCCGACCGATGTTACCTTCCGGAACTTCCAACCGAAATTCATAATAAGGTTCCAATAATTTGCACTTTGCCTGTTTCAGACCCTGACGTACTGCACGATAAGTAGCCTGACGGAAATCCCCGCCCTCTGTATGCTTCTGATGAGCGCGCCCTGCAGTAAGAGTAATTTTTATATCCGTAATTGGTGCTCCTGTCAGCACTCCTCTGTGCTCTTTTTCTTCCAGATGGGTCCGTATTAATCTCTGCCAGTTTCGTTCCAGCATATCTTCACTGCATTCTGCCGCAAACTGAAGCCCGCTGCCCGGCTCTCCCGGTTCCATCTTAAGATGCACCTCTGCATAGTGGCGCAGGGGCTCAAAGTGTCCTACCCCTTCTACTATATCTGCAATCGTTTCCTTGTATACAATACTTCCTGTTCCAAATGCTACTTCCACCCCGAAACGCTCCTGTATCATATGCTTTAAAATCTCAATCTGGACTTCTCCCATAACCTGTGCCTGTATTTCCTGAAGCTGCTCGTCCCAGACAATATGAAGTTCCGGTTCTTCTTCCTCTATTTGACGTAGTTTTGGCAATATAGCAGCCGCATCACAATCTTGAGGCAGCTGAATCTGATAGGTTAATACAGGTGCTAAGAAAGGACGGGATATTCCAGACTCCATACCGACTCCCTCGCCTGGACGGGTCTTGTTCAATCCCGTCACTGCACAGATACTTCCAGCCTGTGCTTCATTTACAGCGGTATATTTTTCACCGGAATAAATTCGAATCTGGTTTATTTTCTCCTGATGCTCGGTAAGCATCGTTTTTACTTTCAGGCTTCCCCCGGTAATCTTCATATAAGTCAGACGATTTCCCTGCTCATCCCTTGCAATCTTAAATACACGGCCTCCAAATTCTTCTGGATAAGAAGAAACAGAAATATACCGTTTCAACCCTTCCATAAATTCTTCCATCCCCTGCATTTTCAGTGCAGAACCAAAAAAGCATGGATACACCATGCGCTTCTGAATCAAACTTTTGATTTCACTCTCTTCTATTAAACCCTTTTCTAAAAACTGCTCCAATGCTTCTTCCCCGCACATGGCTATGTTTTCAAAAAATACTTCTGTCCCCTGGCTGGTAAAGTCAACACATCCTTCATCCAGGTTCTCTCTCAAGTCTGTGATAATCTTCTCTTTGTCCGTTCCTTCCTGATCCATTTTATTTATAAATAAAAATACCGGTATCCCATATCTTTTCAGCAATCGCCATAGCGTTCGTGTATGCCCCTGTACGCCATCCGCACCACTGATAACCAAAATAGCATAATCCAGTACCTGTAATGTTCGTTCCATTTCCGGTGAAAAATCCACATGTCCCGGGGTATCCAACAGAGTCACTTCCAATTCTCCCAGTTTTAATTCTGCCTGTTTTGAAAAAATGGTAATTCCCCGTTCCCGTTCCAATGCATAGGTATCTAAAAAAGCATCCCTATTATCTACTCTGCCCATTTTCCGGATGCTTTTGCTGTTATAGAGCATAGCTTCTGACAAGGTAGTTTTCCCGGCATCTACATGTGCCAAAATTCCTATTACTGCTCTTTTCATCTGTATTCTCGCTTTTCTAACATTTTAGTAATATTTTCTCCTGTATTTCAAAGTATTATAAGTTCTTCTTGAAAAACTCTTCCATATACTCAGCAGCTTCTTCCTCCCGCTTTCCCTCTACCGTTACTGTAACTACATCCCAGCATTTTACACCAAGATTCATAACTTCTTTCAAATTTTCTGCATCTGCACTCTTCCCATGACAGGATATGGTAACTCTTGTATGGCATTCTCTAGCCGCCTTTACCAGAAGACCGGCCGGTCTTGCATGTATCCCTACTTCTTCTGTAATTTTATAAGTAAAAGTTTTCATTTTTCTTCCTCCTAATTGCATCCTATATCTCGACCCATTATATACCTCCAATTTTATCATACTGACTGCATAAACACAATTTATTTCATGTTAATGGA
>CAZUKR010000099.1:0-9783 GCA_964620885.1 uncultured Eubacterium sp. | reverse complement strand
GCTTCTTCAATACTAACTGCAACTGCAACAGTAGCACCTACCATTGGGTTGTTACCCATTCCGATAAGTCCCATCATTTCAACGTGTGCAGGTACGGAAGAAGAACCAGCGAACTGTGCATCAGAGTGCATACGTCCCATAGTATCTGTCATACCATAAGAAGCAGGTCCTGCTCCCATGTTGTCTGGATGAAGTGTACGGCCTGTACCACCACCGGATGCAACAGAAAAGTATTTCTTACTCTGCTCGATACATTCTTTTTTGTAAGTACCAGCTACTGGATGCTGGAAACGTGTTGGGTTGGTAGAGTTACCAGTAATAGATACACCAACATGCTCATGATGCATAATTGCAACACCTTCCTGAACATCGTCTGCACCGTAACATTTTACAGTTGCACGAAGTCCTTCAGAATATGCTTTTTCATATACAACATTTAATTCTGCATCTTTGTAGTCAAATTTTGTATCAACAAATGTAAATCCGTTAATACGGGAAATAATCTGAGCTGCGTCTTTTCCTAAACCATTTAAGATAACACGTAATGGTTTCTGACGTACTTTATTTGCTTTTTCAGCAATACCGATAGCACCTTCTGCTGCTGCAAAAGATTCATGTCCTGCTAAGAAACAGAAACATTCGGTTTCTTCTTCTAATAACATTTTTCCTAAGTTACCATGTCCAATACCTACATTTCTGTGGTCTGCAACGGAACCTGGGATACAGAATGACTGAAGTCCTTCACCGATTGTTGCTGCTGCATCTGCTGCTTTTTTATTACCTTTTTTAATTGCAATTGCAGCACCTACAATGTAAGCCCAGCATGCATTTTCAAAACAGATTGGCTGGATTTTCTTAACCTGCTCATATACATCAAGTCCAGCATCTTTTGTGATTTTCTCAGCTTCTTCAATAGAGCTGATTCCATAACTATTTAAAACAGAATTGATTTTGTCAATTCTTCTTTCATATGATTCAAATAAAGCCATTTGAAATGTCCTCCTATATTTTTGATACATTAACTAATCTGCAATATCTTTTCACAAAACTTAAAGCTTGTCTTCCTATTCTACTCTTGGATCAATAATCTTAGCAGCATCGTCTACACGACCATACTGTCCTTTGGATTTTTCCCATGCAGTGTTAGGATCATCACCCTTTTTGATGAAGTCTGTCATCTTTCCAAGGCTTACAAACTGATATCCGATTACTTCGTCATCTGCATCCAGAGCGATTCCGGTTATATAACCCTCTGCCATCTCTAAATAACGAACACCTTTTTTATTTGTTGCATACATAGTACCAACCTGAGAACGAAGTCCTTTTCCAAGGTCTTCCAGACCAGCACCTACTGGAAGTCCGTCATCAGAGAATGCACTCTGTGTTCTTCCGTATACAATCTGTAAAAACAGTTCTCTCATAGCTGTATTAATAGCATCGCAAACAAGGTCTGTATTCAATGCTTCCAAAATGGTCTTTCCCTGTAAAATTTCTGCTGCCATAGCTGCTGAGTGGGTCATACCTGAACATCCGATTGTTTCAATCAGTGCTTCTTCGATGATACCTTCTTTTACATTCAGTGTCAGCTTACAGGCTCCCTGCTGTGGAGCACACCAGCCTACACCATGTGTAAGACCAGAAATATCTTCAATTTTTTTGGAGTGTACCCATTTTCCTTCTTCCGGGATTGGAGCCGGCTCATGCTTTGCACCTTTGGCAACCGGACACATCTTTTCAACTTCTTGTGAATAAATCATTTTAAGACTCCTTTCAATCCATACATTAAATTTTCATGTTATACATTGTTATGTATTTAACATACTTACTCATATTTAATCACATTTTGACGATTACGTCAATCTAATACTTCCATTTTCATAAAGGAAACGGACGCCCCTGCTGCACCAGCAAATGTCAGTACTCCCACAATTACAATCATCAAAATAAATCCTACTTCCATTCCCCATAGGACACCACCCACGGCAGCCGCTGTGATTCCTGCACCAATGGCAAGTCCCTGCAATAACATTTTAACAAGAGTACGCCCTGTTGTTCCAAGACTATTTCCGATAATGGCATCTGCCAGCATTCCATAATACAGGCGGTTTGCCATAAGGCAGATATACAAAAGTACCGTAAGTACCGTAAGCACCGGACCAATGCCAAATATAACAGCCCCCGGAAGGGTAACAAGAATTCCATCTATTATCCCGCGAATATGTTCAATTTTAGTTGCATACCAGACTTTTTTCAACGGTGAATCCGGAATCAGATAAGTATAAGGATTTTCCAGTTCTTTTGCCCATTTGGTAGCATAGCCGCTAAAAATAAATACGATATAACTGACTACGGCCGGAATAACAAAAACTTTTCCTGCACCAAAAGCCTTTTCCACATCATTCATATACCCATATACTGCAATCAAAATTCCGAGACCAAAACATAAAAGGGTATTCCATCCAAAAATAAATGTCTTATTCTTCTTATATTCCAGCATTTGACGGAAATAAATTGCCTTTGCATAATTACCCTTATATTCTACAACAGCTTCCTTATATTTCTTCTTTTTTCCAAAACCAAGGGATACTACTCCCTTTTTCTGACTTTCCCGCCTAGACTGATATTCTTCTGCAAACTTGGCGGCATCTTCATAATATTCTCCTGTACACTTCATTTTCCTTGCAGTTATAAACATTCCCAGCGTTGATATTAAAAATAATACCGTTCCAATCGTGTTCACTACATCTGGTCCGGTAAAAATCAAATGTACCACTGCTACATTCCAGCCTATCACTGGAATAAGCTGAATTGCAGGTATAGCAAGATACTCTCTGATTACCCCGAACTCTGCCTCTCTTGTAAGGAGCAGATATGCCCCGATTCCTACCATTAAAGCCATAAACAGATACATTATGATGGTGAGACCCTTAAAAAATCTTTCATGCAGCCTTTCATTCCCATAACAGAAAATAATAATACTAGCTTCCAGGATACTTTCAAACACTACAAAAAACAGAAAATAAACCAGCATCTGCAGCACTCCAGCATCAAACCAGATAATTCCCAAAATAAATATTACAATTCCAATCAATAAATTTAAAGAAAAAGACTTTACAGCAGCAAACATCAGTGCCATTTTAGGACTTACTGGAGATACAAACACAAAATGCGTTTCCGATGGACGGAATAGAAGTCCCCTTCTCTTTGCGTAACTAATAAAATTACTGGGAAGAAGAAATAGAATAATTCCCGCCAATATAGTTACGAGATTTTCCACTGTTCCAAACTTTTCTTCCTTTATCAGCATATTGAAGCTGAAAAATATCATTGCTATATATAAAATAATAAAAATTAACACCAAATAAGTTTTAGGCTGTTTCAATGATTTCTTTATCTTATTTGCAAGCGTTCTTTGGTAAAGATAAATTAACCCTTTCATTATGCTTCACCGCCTCCCGTAATCTTAAAGAACAGCTCCTCAATATCTTCGTTCTCTGTCTCTTCTCTGTTAAAAGAAGCAACGATTTTACCTTTTTCCATAATAAACATAACATCCCATAAGTCCTTCACCATTTCCAGCATATGGGTACTGATTAAAACGGTTACGTTCTGTTTCTTCAGTTCCAGCACCACTTCCTTCAGTTCTTTAATTGCCGCAGGGTCAAGTCCTACCATTGGCTCATCCAGCAGTATTACTTTAGGCTTTACTGCAAGAGCACAGCAGATGCTTACCTTCTGCATCATTCCCTTAGAGAGTTCATTTCCAAGCTTATTCTGCTTATCATGCATCTCAAAACGCTTTAACAGTTCTTCTATCTCTTCCTCTGTTATGGAAGAATTGTAAGCACGGCGAATGTACTCAACATGCTCTCTTACGGTTAATGCATCAAACATCGCTGGAATTTCTGGCACATAACCAAATACCTTTTTTGCTTCCAGATTCCTTGCCGGTATTCCTGCAATTCCTACACCGCCCTCATACCGCAGAAGTCCTGCTACACTTTTTATAATGGTGGACTTTCCCGCTCCGTTTGGCCCTAATAAGATACCAACCTTCCCATCGGGAATTACCAGACTCACATGATCCACCGCAAGATTTTTTCCATATTTTTTAGTTAATTCCTGAATCTCCAACATAACCCATTCTCCTTTTTTTAAAACTGTATTTACAAGGTGTTTCCTGTAAAGATAAAAGCACCGCATTCCACTGTATTACTCACTTAATACAATAGGACATGCGATGCTTCTTGTCAATACTTTTTATTTTAAAATAGTTTGAACTATTTCGTTCTTATTTTTGTAAATACAGTTTGCCGGAACCACGCCCCGCACCATGGATAACGGATATATATTGCTGTGGGCGCCAACTACGGTTCCCGGATTCAGCACACTGTTGCATCCTACTTCCACTTCATCTCCCAGCATAGCACCAAACTTCTTCAATCCAGTCGTGCACTCTGCGTCTTCATTCTTATCCTTAACCACCACCAGGGTCTTATCTGACTTTACATTGGAAGTAATGGAACCAGCCCCCATATGCGCTTTGTAACCTAAAACAGAATCACCTACATAATTGTAATGAGGTACCTGCACTTTATTAAAAAGAACCACGTTTTTTAATTCTGTAGAATTTCCCACTACTGCTCCTTTTCCTACAATGGCATTTCCACGGATAAATGCACAATGACGAATTTCTGCTTCTTCATCAATAATGGCAGGACCATTGATGCTTGCAGTGGGTGCTACTTGGGCATTTTTAGCAATCCATACATTTTCACCCCGCTGTTCAAATTTTTCTTTATCCAGCTTCTGCCCCAGCTCACAGATAAATGCCCCGATTTCGGGCAGCACTTCCCATGGGTAGGTGTAACATTCAAATAATTCTGCTGCTGCTGTTTCTTCTAATGTGTACAAATTGCTGATTTTTGCTGTTTCCATTTCTTTTCCTCTCTTCTATTCTAATTTAATGCTATGCCTCTGGGGCTTTTGACTCTTTCTTCTTACTCTTAGCTTTTCCAGTGGTCTGCTTTGCCGGTGTTTTATAATAAGATGCCGCTTTCTGAAAATATTCCCGAAGGGCATACTGGTTATTCAATCTTAAGACTCCGCTGGTGCGGGACTTTATAAAGTTTTCCAGCTTTACCATATATTCCTCTGTTGTGATGCTTCCCTCTGCCACGTAATTCAATCCTTTTTCCCAGCTTGCGGTAAGTTCCGGGTTCAGCAGGGAACGTATGGAGGCGTTTACCACATCATAAATCATTTCTCCCAACAGAGTAGGTGTAATAATCTGTGTCTTCTTATTCAATGCCAGATACTTATTATTTACCAGTTTTTTCAGTATCTCTGCACGGGTTGCACTGGTTCCTACACCGCTTCCCTTAATCTGGGCACGAAGTTCTTCATCCTCAATCAACTGCCCTGCATTTTCCATGGCCAGAATCATGGAACCTGAATTATATCGTTTCGGAGGGGCCGTTTCCCCTTCCTTGATATTAAGCTCCTTTACAGTCAGCTCCATTCCTTTTTTCAATCCCGATAGAATTTCCATAAATTTCACATCACAGGGTTCATCTTTATTGTCTTCGTTCTCTGTTTCCTTTTTCTTCTGGAAGGAGTACTCCATAATCTTCAGATAGCCGGGATCTGCCAGTACCTTAAAGGTAGAAAAGAATTTTTCTATTCCCATCTGTGTTACAAGACTGATTTTCTGATATATGGCAGGAGGACAGAAAATTCCAAGGAATCTTCTTACAATAGCTTCATACACGTTAAGAGCGGTCTGATTCAAACTGCGGATTGCTCCAAAGCCCTGTCCCGTGGGAATAATAGCATAATGGTCTGTAATCTGTTTGTCATTTACGTATCTGGTCTTTGCAATATTTTTATAACTTCCTTTTTCTAAGACCTCCTCGGCATATACCTTTACAGAGGGAATATTTTTCAAACCACCAATATTTTTATGTATTTCTTTTGCTACTGCTGTGGAAAGCACACGGGCATCCGTTCTGGGGTAAGTAACCAGTTTCTTCTCATATAGTTCCTGTACCACCTGAAGGGTCTGATCCGGGCTGATTTTAAATAGTCTGGAACAGTCATTTTGAAGTTCCGCCAGATTGTACAATAAAGGCGGATTTTTAGTTTCCTTTTTCTTCTCCATGGAAGCCACAATAGCCTTCTGCTCTTCTTCCGTGGAAAGATTCTTCAGTTCCTCTATCAGATTTTTAGCATCTTCTTCCTTTAAAAATCCATTTTCCTTATACAGTTTAATGGAATTGAAATAGGCGGAGCCTTCTACTGCACGCCACTCTCCATCTACCTGATTGCCCTGAATATCCAGGGTACTTAATACACGGTAAAAAGGAGTTTTCACAAACTCTCTTACTTCCCGCTCCCGCCGTACCACCATTCCCAGTACGCAAGTCATAACACGCCCTACACTGACTACAGTGTATTTGGTATTTAAAAAGTTTGAAATCGTATTGCCGTATTTTAAGGAAAGCAGCCTTGAGAAGTTAATCCCCATCAGGTAATCTTCTTTGGCACGCAGATAAGCGGATTCTGAAAGATTATCATATTCTGATAAATCTTTCGCCTCCCGTATTCCTCTTAGAATCTCATCTTCTGTCTGGGAGTCAATCCATACCCGGCGGCGTTCTTTATCCTTTACCTTCGCCTTCTGTTCTACCAGACGATAAATATATTCTCCCTCCCGCCCGGAGTCTGTACAGACGTAGATGATAGATACATCCGGACGGTTTAGAAGTCTTGCGACTATCTCATATTGTTTTTTCACCCCGGGAATTACCTCATACATAAATTCTTCGGGAATAAATGGTAAGGTAGCAAGACTCCATTTTTTGAATTTTTGATCATAAACTTCCGGATAACTCATTGTAACCAGATGCCCCACACACCAGGTTACAATGGCCTCCGGAGATTCCATATACCCATCATGATTTTTCATATCCAGTTTTAATGCCTTGCCAAACTCTCTGGCAACGCTTGGTTTTTCTGCTATATATAAAGCTTTCGCCATAAATCCATATCCTGCTTTCTTTTTATAACTGATTCATATCCACTAACAGGATACGCTTGTCGAGGGAAACCATTTTTACCAGTCTTTCATCAAATGATTTTGCTGAAAAGAGGTAATAGTAGTTTGCCGTAATTTTTGCCTGCTCCATGCTCTGAAATAAGCCCTGACACATTTCAAAAGTCATTTCTGGCTCAGACCAGTTGCACAGGCAGATTAAGTTCTCCCGAATTTCATTCTGGACAATAATATCAATATACCCCTGCTTTCCAACCCAGGTTCCTATTTTGTGTATCTGTATCGGCAATTTATGAATTTTATTCATTAATTCCAGATATTCCATACATACCTTTATAAAATAGCGGTTCAGATACTGTTCCAATTCATCTGCTATATATTCATGGTAAAATACTTCTGGTGTCATCTGGTATAAATCTGACATATGAGGATATACAAATTTAAACCAGAAATTCACAAAGGTGTCTTTAATCTGGTACAACCCCTTCTGGGCATTTTCCCAGCCTCCCGTTTCAAAGGACATAACCTTTTCCACAATTCCAAATGCCATAAGATTTTTCAGATATACGCTGATTTTAGCTCTGGAAAATCCAGTTTCCTGATACAGGTCATTCAGCTTACGCTTTCCAGATGCTACTGCTTCTAAAATAGTATTATATACGGAAAGTTCCCTTAATTCCCTGCTGATAATACGTTCTGCTTCTCCAAAGAGAAAGCCGTCTGGCGATAATACATGCTTACAGATATTATAGGAAATGTCACGGGATTCATCCCACCCCTCCATATATTCCTGCACACCGCCAATCACACCATACACTTCTACACTCTGACTAACGGTATATTTTGAAAAAGACTGCACCATTTCTACAAACTTTAATTCAGAAAGCTGTTCCACCACATCAATCTTCTTACTGTATTTTTCCAGAACCTTCATCATATTCTGCTCTGCCCATGCAATTGCCGAAGTATACAGCAGAATCATCACTGGCCCCGGATACAGTTTATGTTCTTTTAATTTCAAGATGCTTTCCATAAACTGTTCATCCTTTTTTACAATGTGATCAAACTCGTCAATCACAAGAACCAGCTTGCTGGCATCTCCGCTTTTCACACGGCTAAGACACACATCATACGCTTCTTCTGCTATGGAAATTCCATACTGCTTTTCCACTTCCTGAGTCATTCTCTTTTTCTGAGCTTTTGCAGAGGTTTCTGGTGCGTAGTAATAGAAGGATTTTTTGTCTGCACAAAAATCCTTTATCAGCTCACCAATACCATTTTCTCTTCTTCCATGCAATATGACCAGTTGATTCTTATCCTTCTGGTATAACTCTTTTAATCTGCGTATCTGCGCTTTTCTCTCTGTCATGACCGACTCCCCTTATAAGGTATTTGCCCTGTCGTTGATATTCTTTTTAAAATTAATAATATTATGATTATAAGATTCATCCATAAAAGATGAGGTAATCATAAAATCGGCTGTTGCACGGTTATTGGCAATCGGAATGTCATATACCTGTGCAATACGTAAAAGTGCCTTTACATCAGGATCATGTGGCTGTGCTGCCAAAGGATCTGAAAAGAATATCACAAAGTCAACTTTACCTTCTACAATTTTAGCACCAATCTGCTGATCGCCTCCCAGAGGACCGCTGTTGTATCCTTTTACCGGTAGTCCTGTCTGATCGGTAATCATACGGGCAGTAGTTCCTGTCCCACACAGAAAATGCTTCTTCAATTGTTCCTTGTGCTGCTGGCACCATAATATCAATTCATTCTTTTTACTATCATGGGCAATTAATGCGATGTTTTTCTGTTTTCCAATGGTTAATGTAATAAAATCCGGTTCTTTCATCATTACTTCTCCCTTTCTCTTATGTACTTTTAATGTACATATCATATCATGTTTTAATTTTATTTACAAGAATAAAGGCTCCCTTTCGGGAGCCCTTACGAGGTATAATTTTTGCATAAATTATTGTTATTTTTATTGTTTCTTATTTTGCTGTAATATATCCCTGTGCTTTTAAAAGCTCTGCACACAGAACTGCACCGCCTGCTGCTCCTCTTACTGTATTATGGGATAAACCAACGAATTTCCAGTCATACACGGTATCTTCTCTCAAACGTCCTACGCTGACACCCATACCGTTTTCATAATTTACGTCTTCGCTGACCTGAGGACGATTATCTTCTTCTAAATACTGAATAAACTGCTTTGGAGCGCTTGGCAGATTTAATTCCTGTGGTGCACCGCTAAAATTCTTCAGTTTCTCAATAAGCTGTTCTTTAGTAGGCTGTTTTTTGAATTTAACAAACACAGCCGCAGTATGTCCGTTTAATACCGGAACACGTATGCACTGGCAGGTAATTACTGGGCTTGCTGCCGGTACGATTACACCGTCTTTAATCTCACCCCAGATACGAAGAGGTTCTTTCTCAGACTTCTCTTCTTCTCCACCGATAAATGGAATAATATTTCCAACCATTTCCGGCCATTCCTGAAATGTTTTTCCAGCACCGGAAATTGCCTGATATGTGGTAGCAACTACTTCATATGGTTCAAATTCTTTCCATGCTGTTAAAACAGGTGCATAAGACTGAATGGAGCAGTTTGGTTTTACTGCAACGAATCCTTTGGTGGTTCCCAGACGTTTTCTCTGGAAATTGATTACTTCCATATGCTCTGGATTGATTTCCGGCACTACCATAGGTACATCCGGTGTCCA
>CAZUKR010000098.1:0-9797 GCA_964620885.1 uncultured Eubacterium sp. | reverse complement strand
TTTAAGATATTATTAACATAATTTTCTAAGATAATGCTAACAAGAAATAAGATTAACTGCAAGAAAAATTAAGAAAGTGGGCAATATAAGATAAAAAAAGGCAAGGAAAGTTCATGCCTTAGAAATGCATCAAAGAGCTATGTTTAGAGTGAAAGCCAGAAGTAAATTTATTTTACCATAGTGACATTTTTTTATTATAATCAAAATAAAAGAAGTCTATGCAATCAAGCATTGGACTTCTTGTTAAAATTAACGGAGGAGGAGGGATTTGAACCCCCGCGCCGGTGCTACCGACCTACTGGTGTTCGAAGCCAGACCCTTCAGCCTCTTGGGTACTCCTCCGGATAATAATATCCGAAAATAATTATATCGGATAATTTTATGAAATGCAAATGAAAAATCTTGTGATACGCAAAATTATAGGATATAATAGATACAAAACGCAAAGGATGTGAATTAATGAAGAAAATCGGAATGCTGACAAGTGGTGGGGACTGTCAGGCGTTAAATGCTGCAATGCGTGGAGTCGTAAAAGGATTAAGCAAAAATATAGAGCAACTGGAAGTATATGGATTTTATGAAGGTTATAAAGGGCTCATATATGGAGATTACCGTTTGCTTACTGCATCTGACTTTTCAGGAATTCTAACAAAAGGGGGAACCATTCTGGGAACATCCAGACAGCCGTTTAAACTGATGCGGACGCCGGATGAAAAGGGTCTGGACAAAGTGGAGGCCATGAAACAGACTTATTACAAGCTGTGCCTGGACTGTCTTGTGATTCTAGGTGGGAACGGAACACAGAAGACAGCAAATCTTTTACGGCAAGAGGGATTGAATGTGATTCACCTTCCCAAAACGATTGATAATGATATCTATGGTACCGATGTAACCTTTGGGTTCCAAAGTGCGATTGATATTGCCACATTTGCAATTGATTGTATCCATACAACCGCAGCATCCCATAACCGGGTATTTATTGTAGAAGTCATGGGACATAAGGTAGGATGGCTTACATTATACGCAGGAGTTGCAGGAGGAGCAGATGTTATTCTCCTTCCGGAGATACCATACGATATAGATAAAGTGGTAGAAGCCGTGCAGAGTCGGATTCAGACAGGAAAAGGCTTTACTATTCTTGCAGTAGCAGAAGGCGCAATTTCTCAGGAAGATGCATTGCTGACTAAAAAAGAGTATAAAGAGAAAAAGAGAAATACCAAGTATCCGTCTGTTTCCTACGAGGTAGCGCAGCAGCTGGAGGAAAAAATGGGGTGTGAGGTACGGGTGACTGTTCCAGGGCATACCCAGAGAGGCGGAAGCCCCTGTCCTTTTGATCGTGTACTGTGTACAAGACTGGGAGCAGCAGCAGCCCGGCTGATTTTAGAGAATGACTATGGATACATGGTAGCTATGATAGATGGAAATACAAAGAAAGTGCCGCTTCAGGAAGTGGCAGGAAAGCTAAAGACCGTGGAGCCGGATTCACAGATGATTCGGGAAGCCAAGCTGATCGGTATTAGTTTTGGAGATTAAAAATGTCTTATACTGCATTATATCGTAAGTTCCGTCCACAAGAATTTGAGGATGTCAAAGGACAGGAACATATTGTTACAACATTAAAGAATCAAATAAAAGCAGACAGAATTGGACATGCCTATCTTTTCTGTGGGACACGGGGAACCGGGAAAACGACCATTGCAAAGATTTTAGCAAAGGCAGTAAACTGTGAGGAACCCATAGATGGCAGTCCCTGCGGGGAATGTACTTCCTGCAAGAATATTGAAGCAGGGGTATCCATGAACGTCATAGAAATAGATGCTGCCTCTAATAACGGTGTAGATAATATCCGTGAGATTCGTGAAGAGGTAGCATATTCACCAACAGAGGGAAAGTACAAAGTCTATATCATAGATGAGGTTCATATGCTCTCCATAGGAGCCTTTAATGCATTATTAAAGACTTTGGAAGAGCCCCCTTCTTATGTCATCTTTATTCTGGCAACCACCGAAGCTCATAAGATACCAATTACCATTCTTTCCAGATGCCAGAGATATGATTTCAAGCGAATTACCATTGATACTATTGCATCTCGTTTAGCGGAATTGATGGAAGTAGAACAGGTAGAAGTAGAGGAAAAGGCAATACGTTATATTGCAAAGGCTGGAGATGGTTCCATGCGTGATGCCTTAAGCCTGCTGGACCAATGTATTGCATTCTATCTGGGCCAGAAGCTGACCTATGACCATGTTCTGGAAGTGTTGGGCGCTGTGGATACAGAAGTATTCAGCCAGATGCTTCGGAAGATAATGAAGAAGGATATTCCTGGTGTAATCACATTGCTCCAAGAATTGATGATACTGGGCAGAGAGCCCGGACAGTTTGTAATTGATTTTACGTGGTACCTTAGGAACTTGCTGTTAGTTCAAAATTCTGATAATATGGAAGACGCGCTGGATATTTCCAGTGATAATCTGGCATTGTTAAAAGAAGAAGCAGGGATGATAGAGGCGGTACAGTTGATGCGCTATATCCGTGTTTTTTCAGAGTTGTCAAACCAGATGAGATACGCAACTCAGAAAAGAATTATGATAGAGATTGCGTTGATAAAATTATGTAAACCAGAAATGGAAGAAGACTATGGTTCCTTAGCACAGAGGATAGCACAGTTGGAGAAGAAAGTGGAAGAAGGTGTTCCGGTACATATGACGGAATCTATGCCGATGAATCAGGCGGCTTCCCAGAGTACGCCATCCATGCCAAAACCCAAGCTTCCAAATGCAATACCGGAGGATGTAAAACGGGTAGTGAAGGAATGGCGCTCTATCATTGAGGGACTTTCAGGAGGATTAAAAAATTATCTCAAATTGGCCCACTTAAGTCTTGCAGGAGAAAGTCAGCTCCTGATTGTGTTGGATGATGAAGTAGCAGAGGCATTTGTGAATTCAGAATCCCGCAAAGGGGAATTACAGGATGCCATAGCAGCTAAGATAGGAAAAGAGATGGAAGTTAAGATTCAGATGAATCAGACCAATCGTCCGTTTGAAGAAACTTTTGTAGATATTGGAAAAATGATAAATATGGAAATAACCATTGAAGATTAGGAGGAAAAGAAAATGGCAAAGCGTGGAGGATTTTCGGGAGGAATGCCTGGAAACATGAACAATCTGATGAAACAGGCACAGAAGATGCAGAAGCAGATGGAAGAAGCAACGAAAGAGATGGAAGAAAAGGAAATAACCGCAACAGCAGGCGGCGGAGCAGTTGAAGTAACTGTTTCCGGTAAAAAGGAAGTAAAGAAAGTTAAGCTTGCAGAAGAAGTGGTAGATCCTGATGATATCGAAATGCTGGAAGATTTAATTATGGCAGCAACGAACGAGGCATTAAGGGAGATTGAGGAATATTCAGCACAGTCCATGTCCAAAATAACAGGAGGAATGGGAGGACTTGGTGGTGGAGGATTTCCGTTCTAGACCGGAGGTCAAAAGTGGATTATTACAGTAGTCAAATTAGTAAGTTAATAGAAGAGTTATCCGGATTGCCGGGAATAGGAAATAAATCCGCTCAGAGACTGGCGTTTCATATACTGAATATGCCAGTAGAACATGTGGAAAAACTATCATCCGCCATTATAGAAGCAAGAAGAAATGTGAAGTACTGCAAGCAGTGCTTCACATTGACGGATGATGAGTTATGCCCCATCTGCAAAAACAGCAGTCGTGATCAGAAGACAATTATGGTAGTGGAAGATACCAGAGATTTGGCTGCTTATGAAAAAACAAGGAAGTATGAAGGGGTTTACCATGTATTGCATGGAGCAATTTCCCCGATGTTGGGAATTGGGCCAAATGATATTAAATTGAAAGAATTAATGCACCGGCTTCAGAAAGAGGTGGAAGAAGTTATTATTGCTACTAATTCCAGTCTGGAGGGAGAAACTACAGCGATGTATATCAGTAAGCTTATAAAGCCTACAGGCATTAAAGTTTCAAGAATTGCCAGCGGGGTTCCCGTGGGAGGCGATTTGGAATACATTGATGAGATGACATTATTGCGTGCATTGGAAGGAAGAACAGAGATATAATCTGTATTTTTAAGATACGTATATTATTTTAAAGGAGAAAATCATGGAAAATTTAGAACTTCAGAAGATTGCCAATGAAGTCCGAAAGGGTATTGTCACCGGAGTCCACGCAGCAAAGGCAGGACATCCGGGTGGCTCCCTGTCTGCGGCAGAACTGTTTACCTATCTGTATTTTGAGGAGATGAATATCGATCCCGCAGATCCGAATAAGCAGGACCGGGACCGTTTTGTACTGTCCAAGGGGCATACTGCACCGGGACTATATGCAGCATTGGCAAACAGAGGTTATTTTCCGGTAGAAGACTTAAAGACACTGCGTCATATCGGTTCCCATTTACAGGGACATCCATGTATGCAGCATACACCGGGGATTGATATGTCAAGTGGTTCTCTGGGTCAAGGAATTTCGGTAGCGGCAGGAATGGCTCTTTCTGCTAAATTGAGCAAAGAAAGCTATCGCGTATATACCCTTCTGGGGGACGGAGAGATTCAGGAAGGGCAGGTATGGGAAGCAGCCATGTTTGCAGGCTTTCGTAAATTAGATAACTTTGTAGTCATTGTAGATAATAACGGTCTGCAGATTGACGGCAGGGTAGACGAGGTGTGTTCCCCTTATCCCATTGATGAGAAGTTTAAAGCATTTAATTTCCATGTAATTAATGTTGCAGACGGAAATGATTTTGAGCAGTTGAGAGCAGCATTTCAAGAGGCAGGACAGGTAAAGGGAATGCCGGTGGCAATTAT
Source organism: uncultured Eubacterium sp. (assembly GCA_964620885.1). Classification (GTDB taxonomy): domain Bacteria; phylum Bacillota; class Clostridia; order Lachnospirales; family Lachnospiraceae; genus Petralouisia. Next base: position 4,972 of record CAZUKR010000098.1, on the reverse strand, counting down.
TCTAAAGACCATAAAGGGAAGAGGCGTTTCTTATATGGAGCATCAGGCAGGCTGGCACGGAAAAGCTCCAAACGATGAAGAATATGAAACTGCCATGAAAGAACTAAAGGAAGCAGGTGAAGCATTATGCCAGAAATAAAGAAGATTGCAACTAGAGACAGCTACGGAAACGCTCTGGTGGAATTGGGAAAGGAACATGAAAATCTGGTTGTGCTGGATGCTGACCTTGCAGAGGCCACCAAAACGGGAGTATTTAAGAAGGTATTTCCAGAACGTCACATTGACTGCGGAATTGCAGAATGTAACATGATAGGAATTGCAGCAGGTCTGGCGGCTACAGGCAAAGTGCCATTTGCCAGTTCCTTTGCCATGTTTGCAGCAGGCAGAGCTTTTGAACAGGTAAGAAACTCTGTGGGATATCCACATCTAAACGTGAAAATCGGAGCCACCCATGCAGGAATTTCCGTAGGAGAAGACGGAGCGACTCACCAGTGTAATGAAGATATTGCACTGATGCGGACCATTCCTGGTATGATTGTAATTAATCCCTCCGATGATATAGAAGCAAGGGCGGCAGTAAGAGCAGCCTATGAGCTGGAAGGGCCGGTATACCTGCGGTTTGGACGTTTAGCAGTCCCGGTTATTAATGACCATGCAGACTATAAGTTTGAAATAGGAAAAGGCGTCCTGTTAAAAGAAGGAAAAGATGTGACCATCATAACTACAGGGCTTTGTGTATCCGAAACTCTGGAAGCGGCAGAAAAACTGTCTGCCGAAGGAATTGATGCGGAAGTAATCAATATTCACACCATAAAACCGCTGGATAAAGAACTGATTATTTCCTCCGCTAAGAAGACAGGAAAAGTAGTAACGGTAGAAGAACATTCTGTAATAGGAGGACTTGGCAGTGCAGTGTGTGACTGTTTATGTGAAGGACAGCCCACACCAGTACACAAAATCGGAATCAACGATGTATTCGGGGAATCGGGACCGGCAGTGAAACTGCTGGAGAAGTATGGACTGGATGCTCAGGGAATATACCAAAAAGTAAAATCATATATGAAATAGAATTATGTTTCAAAGGACTTTTGGCGCAGAAAATGTTGCTGAAAGTCCTTTTTTGGTGCATGAAAAAGAAGAAAAGAAAAGAAGCACGAAAGGTTTTTGGAAACTGGGACATAAAACTCCAAAAACTGCAAAAAAAATATGCTAACATGGACAAAAAAAGAGGTGATGACATGATAGAAATTATTAGCAAGGAAAATCAGCCGGAGGAAATGGGGCATGAAATAGATTTGCCAAAGAATATAAGACAGGTCGGAAGTCCCAGAGGAAGACATAAAATATATATAGAGGATTATGTATATACTTATCTGAAGACTCAAGCTGGGGAAAATCCAAGATGTGCAGCAGTGCTATTGGGAAAAAGCTGTGTAAGCAAGGATATGAGGTATACTTTTATCAGTGGAGCAATAGAGTGTGGACAGGCAGTATTTCAGTGGGATAGTATTTATCTGGACGAAAGCTTCTGGGAATACATATATATAGAAGAGAAAGAATTTTTTTCCGACACAGTTATTGTGGGGTGGTTCGTGGGAGAACAGGAGGGAGAAATAAAACTTTCCCCTTCGGTAGAATCGGCTCATCGAAAATATTTTGCCGGAAGAGATAAAGTGTTGATGTTGATGGATGCAGCAGAGGATGAAGAACTGTTTTATATTTATGAACAGGGGTATCTGCAAAAAAGAGAGGGATATTACATATATTATGAAAAAAATCTTGCAATGCAGGAATATATGGTAACAAAAAAAGAGCAGCAACAAATACTTGAACCACTGCCCCCGGAGGAAGAAGAACTTTTGTGGAGAAGTCCGGAGTCAGATAAAAAAATAGAAGAGTTTGAAGACGAGACAACAGAATGGGAAAGCCTTCATAAAGAAATGGAGGAGCAGCCCGCGGCAGAAAAAATATTTGTTAAAAGCAGTCTGGAAGAACCAGCATCGGAAGCAGAAAAGGCATTACAAAGTTATAGAAATATGGTTTTGGAAAAGCGCGGTCAGCAGGTGGAACGGCATAATAAAAGATTCCTGTATACAGCAGCCTCCTTTTTTATGGTGTTATTGTGTGTGATAGGAATTACCACAATCAATAATTATCACAAAATGAAAGATGTGGAAGATGTATTGTATGTAATGAAAGATTCCGTAGAAGAAAGTATAAAGGGGAAAGGTAAGGAAGAAGAGCAGTCAGATTTAATTGTGGAAAGTATTGCATCGGAAGTAACACCTCTGAAGGACAAGTCTGAAGAAGAAAAGAAATCAGAGGAGGAACAGAAGGCAGAAGAAAAGAAAAAGGAGGAAGAAAAGAAAAAGGCAGAAGAAAAGAAAAAAGCAGAAGAAGAGAAGAAAGCGGAGGAAAAACCGCAGGAGGATACACAGACACCGACAGAAACAGCGGAAGAACCAAAGTATTATACAGTCGCGGCAGGAGATACGCTGGAGTCCATCTGTCTGAAAATGTATCAGGATAAATCTATGATACCAGCATTGTGCCAGGAAAATGGAATTGAAAATGGGGATCGGATTCAGGCAGGGCAGAAACTGGTATTACCATAAAAAAATACGAGGTGTCGGGAGAAGTCATTGGCTTTATTTCCCGACACCTCGTATTTTTTTGGTGCAGAGAAAAAGAAAATGCGCTATAATAAAACACACATGTAAATTTGGAGGTGAGGTTTTGGCAGAAGGAAAATACCGGGTGGTACAATCAGACGTAGAAGGAATGCATGAAAAAATTCGAGTTCACCGGAGAAAAGTGCTAAAGTGGACAAGTGTTATTATAGCGCTGCTGCTATTGATATTAACGGCTGGGTATATTTTTTTTCAGACAAGAATATATTCCAAGTATGAAGTGATAAAGAGTGTAGAGCGGGAAGATTCTATAGGTACGCAGTTCGTGTCCTTTGCCGGGAAGATTTTAAAATATGGAAAGGATGGAGCGGTTTATATTGATGAAGCAAACCAGCTTATATGGAATCAGACTTATGAGATGCAGTCACCTGTGGTAGATATTTGTGAAGATTATGCCGTTATTGCAGAAAAAAAAGGAAACCAGATTTATATTATGGATACTAACGGGAAATGTGGTGAGATTGAAACCACGATGCCCATTCAACGAGCGCGGGTAGCAAATCAGGGAGCAGTTGCAATTCTTATGGAAGAGGGCGGAACCGGCTACATACAGTTATATGATAAAGAAGGAACATTTCTGGCAGAGGGAGAAGTGCATACAGAGAACACCGGATATCCACTGGATATCGCAATATCCAATGATGGAAGAAAAATGGCTGTTTCATTATTAGATATCAATGCCGGGAATGTAAAAAACACCATTACTTTTTATAACTTCGGTTCTGTTGGCCAAAATGAGATTGATAATATAGTAGGAACGTATTCATATGCAGATATGGTATTTCCTAAAGTAGAGTTTTTAACAAATGATATAATTGCTGCATTCGGGGATCAAAAAGCTATTATATTTGAAGGCACTCAGAAACCCCAGGTGAAAAAAGAGATAGAGTTGAAACAGGAGGTGCGGAGTATTTTCTATAATGAAGCATATCTTGGATTTGTCTTTAATAATGAAAATACAGAACATCCCTATAAAATGAGTGTATATGATTTGCGTGGTTCAGAAGTGATGACAAAAGACTTTAATATGGAATACAGCGAAATAGGATTTTTGGAAAATGATGAGATCTGCATTCGAAATGCACTGGAGTGCTCTATCTATAATCTAAGGGGAAACAGGAAATTTCATTATAATTTCAAAAGTAATATTTGGAAGGTGTTTTCTACCAAAAGCAGTATGAGTTACATATTTATGATGGATGGTGAAACACAGAAAGTGAGACTAAAATAGTGATGGGAATGAGCGGTTTATTTGCGGTAGTAGTTCTTATATTGGCAGGTTTTACACTTCATGGGTATATAAAAGGAATGATTCGGGTGGTGTTTTCACTGGTATCCATATTTCTTACGATAGGGTTGGTAACATGGATGACCCCTTTTGTATCGGAATTTTTAGAGACCAAGACACCTGTTTATCGCACGATACAAGAAAAATGCGTTGAGAGAGTACAGATAAAAGCCAAAACGGATATGAATCAGGAAGTGGAAGAACAGGAGCCAATTAATATAGCAGGGATAGAAATCCCCGAAGAATGGCAGAAGTCCCTAACTCAAAAAACCACAGATGTGGCAGATGAATTTTTGACAGAGAGTGGTGTATATGAAAGTATGGGAAATTACATAGCAGGAATTATTGTGAACGGTATTGCTTGTGTGCTGTCCTTTATCATTGTAGTTCTGGTGCTTCGTATTTTGGTAAATATGCTGGATATTGTAGCAAAGCTTCCAGTATTAAGGAGCATGAATCATTTGGGAGGCACAATAGCAGGTGCTTTACAGGGAATCGTGATAGTGTGGATTTTGTTTTTTGTTATAACCCTATGCCAAACCAGTGATTTTGGCCAGGGATTGTTAAAAGATATAAATAATAATCTTTTTTTGAAAGTATTATATGAAAACAATGGTATTGAATATATTATGATGCGTGTCATTCTATAATAGATGGGGTTGTCGGGAAAAACATTTTCTTTTTATGTATATACTAGATATGGGAATCACGTTCCACGTGATTCCCATATCTAGTATTGTGAGAAAACATTGGCTTAATTTCCGGACAACCCCATCTATTGTGTAAAAAAATAAGAAGAAAATTGTTGTCAAAAAGTGTTGACATGAAAAAACAAACGTGATATTATAAAAATCCACCGCGCAAAAGCGAGTGAATGAAACAAAAAAAGTTTTAAAGAAATTCAAAAAAGTTGTTGACAAGCTTGAACGGCTGTGATAATATATAGAAGTTGTCGCTTGAGACAGAAACAACACCAACCTTGATAACTGAACAG
>CAZUKR010000097.1:0-9850 GCA_964620885.1 uncultured Eubacterium sp. | reverse complement strand
ATGGAAATGATTTCTGATACAAAGAACTTCCATTCTAAAATGGAAAGCTATGTAGATGGTATAGCAAAGTCCTTAGAAGTTACAACTGCTTCTACAGAGGTAAATAAGAAGATCCAAAGCGACGGTGCAAAGACCCTCGGCAAAGACACTGCTGATGCTAAGAAGGAATATGGAGATACCCAAAAAAAATATGATGTCCAAAAAAAAATATATGAAGAGGCAAAGCTGAAAAAAGACAGGGCACATGAAAGATATAAATATACATTAGATAAATATGGGAAAAATAATTTCAGAACACAAAACGCAAAAAGCGATTATATAATTGCAAGAGATAACTACAATAACATCAAGAGCACCTATATCAGCCAAAAGAGTGATTACGAATATGCAAAGAAACGCTCTACTGTCTTAAACTATCTAAGCAAGCACCTAGATATCGCTACTGACTCAAGAGGCTCCTATTCTGACTTAAATAAAGCTTTCTATGATGAATATGGACAACGAGTGCTGACCTCTTCTGAAATAAAAGAACTGGCTCAAAAATTGAAATTAACATACGATAACCAGAAATCATCCGGTACACTTTATAAGAAACTCAAAGAAATCGGAATAAGCGGCTTCAAGGTTGGTTCAAGAAAGATTCCTTATGACCAGCTGGCATTCCTTGGAGAAGGGAAAAATGAAATACAATTTGACAAAAACCAGGGAGTTCTTAGAGAAGTTGGGCAGGGTGATAAAATCTTCACCGCATCCATGGCTGAAAATCTTTGGAAACTTGCACAAGATCCGGGAGCCATAATAAATCATGGAAACTTGTCCCCCATTACACCCAAATTTATGAAACATATTGGTGGGGATGTAAGTGTTGATATTGGCGATATTGTTATGCATGACGTAAATAATCCGGAACAGTTTGCCACCCAGTTGGTAGACGCTATGAATCGCAATACAAAAATCAGAAAGATACTGGTGAATAATACGGTAGGAACATTAAGTAAAAATTATAATTCCCTGAGCGGAAGAAGATTTTAATAATATGAAGGGGTGCAGGGAAATTCAATTTTCTTTTTAATATATACTAGATATGAGAATCACATAAAACGTAATTCCCATATCTAGTATCGTGAAAAGTCATTGGCTTATTTTCCCGCCCCCTTCCCTTATTGTGAGGTGAGAAAATGTATCTAACAAAAAAAGAAAGAAAATTACAGCTTCAAGAAAAAATCATTGGAAAATTACGTGAAGAAAATGATTGTTTAAGAGAGCAATTAGAAAAATATAACCCACAAATTATGGAAGAAAAATTTCAACTTGCAGATAAAAGCTATAAAGAATATAAAAAATTAATATTAGAACTAGAAGAGCTCAAACTTGAATATCAATGTCTTATTCGTGACATAAAAACAAACAATCATAAATTCTTAAAGGAATCAAAGAGATTCATAAATAAAAAAGAAAGGTTAGGATAAATATGGAAGCCATTAAAATACTAAATAATCTACCACAAAAACTGCCATGCGCCACAACACTGAATGACGGAGCAATGTCAAAAGAACATGCAAAACAAATAGAAGAAAGCACCACCAATTTAGGTGTATTATCATCTTTGACAACAACCATCAGAACAAGCATTGTTCATGCAATTAACTCATTAGTATCTGCTCTTACAACACACAAAACAAGTAATGACCATGACGGAAGATACTATACAGAGACAGAGATAGACAACAAACTCTCCTGGGTGTCTAACGCTCCAAGCCCAAACGGTTACGGTGGCAGCGTTACGGGATATCTTAGGAAGTTTGGAGCACAGGCATTCTGCATAGTAGGATTAAATATTACCACAGGGACAGCTGTTACATCTGCTGGAACATATGCCGTAGCAATGGTTGCTGGCAGCCTGCCTATCACTATAACTGCCCTTTCGTGCAGGTGCATCACTACAGCAATAAATACTGGAATCGGCGCTTACATTGGCAGCGATGGAGTTATAAAAATTACAACTTCTGTAGATATACCAGCCGGTACAGCAATTACAATATCAGGTGTTTATTGTTTTTAATTAAAAGGAGGTATTAATGGCAAACATTATATTTAATCATCAAAACCTTGTAGAAGTTCCCACTCTTATATTACAGAACCGGAACTTTGATACATTAGGCATAATTGCAGACGCCTCTAATCTAACATATAAAGAGAATTTTAACTCTCCTAATGAATTATCATTTACTATCTATAAAAATATAAATGGTAAGAAAAATCCATTATGGAGCTCTATTGTGGATTTCAAACTATTATATGTTCCAGAATTTAAAGAAAGATTTGAAATCAGTGTTTCAACACTGCAAGAGGGTACAATAAGCAAATCTATTACAGCTACTTCTCTTTGTGAAGCAGAATTAGGACAAATTACAATCAGAAATGTTGAAATAAATACCGAACATGATATTTTAAATCCATCTTACGATGTGAACTTTCCAACAATATTTTTCAGAGACCCGGAAGATTTTATTTCATACGACTGGTCTGACAGCAGATATGCCGATTATTCTGATGATAAAAAGAAGGACACGGTGAGACACGCTTCCCTCTTACATAGACTTTTGAATAAAGCATCACATTATTCTATTGGTTATGTAGCGGATTCCCTGAAAAGTATTCAACGGGAATTTAGTATATCAGAAACAGATATTTATGGCGAATTAACAGGGGAAATTGCAGAAGAATTTAGCTGTTTATTTTTGTTTGATTCTATGACAAGAACTATATCCGCTTATGATTTGTATAATACATGCAGTTTTTGCGAATATAGAGGCGATTTCACAGATAGATGTCCTGAATGCGGAGGCAGTGATTTCAATGGACAATATGGCAAAGACACCACCATTTTTATCAACCATGAAAATTTAGCAGCACAAATATCACTAGAGACTAACAGTACATCATTGAAAAACTGTTTTTATATTGAAGGTGGAGACGATACTATTACCTCTGCCATCCGTTCCATCAATCCCAATGGCAGTTCATATATTTATTATTTTTCAGAAGATACCAAAAAGGATATGCCTCCTGAATTAGCTGCAAAAATCGATACGTATAACGAAACATTTGAAGAATATGCTACCAGCAAAGAGATTGATATCAGCAATAATAATATCAATACTTCTGCTATTGACAATTACAATGCAACTGTAAAATATATTAAACAAAAATTTCCCAAAACGGATTTTTCTGAATTGGAAAGCATACTAAATGGATACTCTTCTATTATTTTTGCTATATACGAATCTATAGATCTGTATCAGTTTTTAAAAACATCAATGATGCCAGATATCGATACGGATAGTATGGGCATAGACGACTCATTAAATAACATAGTACATGGTTTTTCAACATTTCCTAACTTTCCTAATGAGATAGCAATTAGAAATCCTACCACTGCAACTGCAACAACAGTAGAAAATGCCATCTTAAAAACCGCAAAATTATATTATAATACTGGGTTATATAACTTAAAAATAATCAAAAGCTCCTATGTAAAAGCCTCACAAACTGTAAAGGGATCATATATCGGAAAATTTGAAATTACAAGCAAAACAGAGAAAGATGACATGGGACAAAAACTTACAAAAGAAAGTCCCACTATAACAATTAGAATTTCAGATAATATAGCACTTTTTACAGAACAGGAAATTTATAGAGCTACAGCAAGTAAAGATAAAATTAAGGATAAACAGATTACAAGCTTAACGATGGATTTACTTATATTTTGTGAAAGAATTGAATTGTACTCCTTGGATGAATTGGAGAACCTTTCTGAGATGTTTAGAAGCTGTTTGGATATCATCGAGAATCTCGATTTGAAAGATAATGAGTCATACGAAGAATTATACAGCAAATACAGCAATTTTTATAATGAAAGAATTGTTTGCGTTTCATATGCGATAACCAAAATCGATGAATACTTAAGATATGTGAAAGAATTATACTTTTACGACTCTGCCGCTTATATAACAAACGGGATTCTATATGAAATCAAGAATGATATTCAGAAAAAACTGGATTTTGAAAAATATATAGGTGAGGATTTATATAAAACATTCTGTGCTTATCGCAGAGAAGATAAATATTCAAATTCAAATTATATATCTGATGGGCTCAGCAATGCAGACGTTATTAAAAATACAGACAAACTTATGGATGTGGCAAAAAAGGAATTGTACAAAGCTGGAAACCTGCAATACACCCTTTCTACTACGATGAACAATCTATTGTGTTTGAAAGAATTCCAGCCTTTAAAGGATTCTTTTTCTGTTGGTAATTGGATAAGAGTCGGAATTGATGACAACATTTATAAATTACGTCTGCTCTCCTATCAGGTTAATTTTGATGACATGCAATCTATCGATGTTGAATTCTCCACAGTAGAAAAAATATATTCCGGTATTTCCGATATCAAGTCTGTAATAGCTTCCGCATCTTCCATTGCATCTTCTTATGACAGTCTTGTTCAGCAGGCAGATAATGCCTCCTCTGCTGTTAACCATGTAAATACCTGGATAAGGGATGGTTTAAAGGCAACTGAAACCAAATTTGTAAATGCGGATAATCAAAATCTTGTTATTGATGAACATGGACTTTTAGCCAGATCCCATGATAGCATTTACGATGCTTATAGCCCATACCAATTAAAAATTGTAAACAATGGATTATATACTACTTCTGACAACTGGGAGCATATCGACACCGGTATTGGACGAATTTCTTATGTCAATCCTGAAACAGGCGATATGGTTCAAGATTATGGAATTATTGCAAAAGCTGTTGTGGGAAAGTTGTTCCTCGGTGAAAACCTGGGCATCTATAATGAAAATGGTTCTTTAAAGTTTAATGGGGATGGATTAACCATTGCAAATGGGAACAGTTCCGTTTCTATAAATCCAAATGCTGACAGAATGTTTCTTATAAAGAGCAACGGTACTGATTGTCTTTATATTGATAGCAATGGAAATCTTTGTTTGGTCGGTGAAATCTTTAAAGGCACAATCGATGAGGGAATAATCAACAATGGAACTATTAATAATGGAAATGGCACTTTTATCGTTGATAGGGAGGGACATGTTGACTGTAAGAAATTGACAGCCACCGGTGCTAATATTAGTGGTTCTGTAATTGAAGGTGCTGCAATCACAAATTCTACCTTAACCGGAAATACCATTACGAGTGAATCTTTTCATCTTACCAAAGATGGAAGTATCACCGCTACATCTGGAAACTTATCTGGTGATATCAAAATTCATGGAGCACTATATGGAAATGCCTCTTTAAATTTGTATTCAGATACCAACAATATAGAATTTGAAGCGATTAGATGGAAGCAAAGTGACATAGAACCTGATTCTATTGAATTCTGTGACCCCCTTGGTTCTCCTTACATTATATGGAAGAAGGAAAACGGAACTCACATAATTGGAACAACATATCTTTATTCCACTCCAGTAGTCACTTTAAACGAAAATCTAATGTCTGATATTAAAGAACTAAATATAGCGGACAGTGCGAATTTTATATATTCCCTCACCCCATATCAATTTAAATACAAGGACAACACTTCCATTGAAAACCATCATGGATTTTTATCAACTGAGCTAAAGGATTCTATGGAGAATAATACCTGGGACTTATGTGTTGCATCCCAAGATGGAAATACTGGATTGCGGGAAACAGAACTAATTTCCGACATTGTGGCAACTCTCAAATATCAGAAGCAGCTAATTGACGAACTGAGAGCTGAAATAGATACATTAAAAAATAAGTCCCAGGAGGATCTTACATAAAATTATAAAAAGAAAGGAGAACTATGTACGCAACAGACTTTATATATGATGATATACCTTTAAGCAATTGGGGAATGACAATATGCTCTTTTAATGGCGGCGCCTCATTAGAAACTTTTTCATTAGGCTCTGAAATTTCTTTTAATGTAGCTTCCGTACCAGGAAAATCCAGAAGAAACTTTTATAGTTCTAACTATGAAAATATTTTAACTGCTACTTTTCAAATATGTAAATGCACCTCTAACAAAATTGCCACCCCCATATCAACTGCGGAGCTTTCAAAAATTATGCGCTGGCTAAACAGAAACGACAGCTACCATAAATTTAAATTAATACAAGATGGATTTGAGAACCTATATGCAGAAGCAAATTTTAATGTTAGCAAAATAGAAATTGCAGGTATTGTATATGGCTTAGAACTCACCCTCACAACGTTACATCCCTATTTGCTGGAAGAAAAAACGGAAATAAATATCGATTTGTTAGATAATAATAGTTTTGTTATTTACGATACTTCTGATGAAATAGGCCATATTTATCCTAATATGGAGGTCACTTGTAACGCTGATGGAAATCTGATTATTACAAATGAATTTGAACATCGTGCCACGCAAATTAATCATTGCCAAGCCGGTGAAAAAATTTCTATAGATGGAGAAACTCTTATTATTAAAACAGATTCTGATACACATCAAATACAAGCAGATTTTAACTATACATTTTTCAGATTAGTAAATACATTTAAAAATAATAAGAATGTAATATCCGTATCCCTCCCCTGTTCACTCTCTCTAAAATGGAATCCTATTAGAAAGATTGGATTTTAAACAACTTAATTCCCTGAGAGTCTACCCAAAGTAGGCTCTTTTTTTATTGCAAGAAAGGAAAATTTATATGACAATTGAAGAATTTAAAACACTTTCATCCTGTTATAATGTGCCCAGCATTTCTGTAGATTTTTATAAAGATGGTTATTCCTGTTTATCATCTAAGCAATTAGACAATGCCAGATGTGTAGTAATCTCTTTAACGGAAAATGGTATTTTCAAAGAAATGTGGGCTGATGGTATTGCACGAATACGGATGAAAAAACCTGATGATACTTATATTTATAACGACTGTGAAAATATTGATGACGGAAGAATATTATGCCGGTTTTCTGAACAGATGCTTGCAACGTCTGGAAAATCTTGTGCAGACATACAAATTACCCGGGAAAATGGAGATATTTATTCTACAAAACTGTTTTATATCAATATTACTGCATTACCATATGATTCCCATACAATAGAAAGTAGTGATGAATTTGATGCATTAAACAAGCTTGTTGAAGATGAGAGCCAACGAATTGAAACGGTTAAGCAGCTTGAAAATACTATCACTGCAAACGAGACAATTAGAAACGAAAATGAATCCGTAAGAGAAACAAATGAAGGCCATAGAATTACTGCTGAAGTTTCCCGTGAGACAGACACAAATACTGCTGTTTCAAATGCAAATACTGCTACATTAAATGCAAATCAAGCTACGGATAATGCCTACTCTGCTACGGAAGCTGCAGCTGAAGCCACAACAAATGCAAACACCTCCACCCAAAAAGCAAACGATACCATTGAAATAATGAAAAGCCTCATTGCAGATGACAATATTATGCATACCGATAAACTGGGTGCTCCCAATGGTGTGGCAACATTGGATGAAGAAGGCTATTTATCAAAATCACAAATTCCAGACAGGACCGTTGAGATAATCTATGGAACCTTAACAGAAAATGGTGAATTTGTAGATATCGAAGGCAACACTATTACCGGTGGAATAAATAAACAATATATAGATACAAATGTTGGTATTCCATACATATGGTCTGGTATTGAATATGTGGCAACTGGTTCTAAACTGGGACTTGGTTTTACATCATCCTCCGCTTTTCCTGGTGACCGAGGGCTAGAGTTAGAAAATCGTACTACCACATTGGAAGAATTTCATAACAACTTATCTGCTGAAAAGGTTAAATATAATGGTTCTGATACCTCCTTATTAAGTGCAAATGTGCAGGATGCAATTACAGAACTTTCTTCCGTTGCCACTACTTCAAAAAAAGGATTAATGTCTGTTTCTGACAAACTCAAGGTAGACAACTACGCAAATATAAAAGAGATTGCCCTTGTATTGTCTGCCGCCAGATGGATTGGGGACAACGCACCTTATACCCAAACCGTTACATTAGAGAATATCGGCACATACAATAATTGTAGTGTATCCATTGATTCTAATGCTGATGCATTACAGGAAACACAACTTATTAACGCCCAAATATATGAAATAACGTATGATGAATTGTCAGGAATGACTTTTACAGCAAACGGTGAAAAACCCACGGTTGATATTCCAATTTTATTTGAAATCGGAACAAGTATGAATTGTATTGAAAAGCCTGTTTATTTGGCAGGAACTAATTCTGCTTCTGAAGTAAGTTATAATAATATTTATAGTGGATTAACCGAAACTAATGTGCAGGATGCTCTGGATACAACAATTGCCAGTTCCAATACAAATACGAATGCCATAAACACCCACAAAGCAAGTAATGATCACGACGGAAGATATTATACAGAGACAGAGGTGAATAATTTATTAGCTGATAAAGCACCTTTAAACCATACCTCTACAGCAACTACTTACGGAGCAGGTACTGGTTCCGCTTATGGTCATGTAAAATTATCGGACGTATACGCTTCCGCTGTTGCAACTGCAAACAGTAGTCTTGGTGCAAGCCAATATTCTGTTTACAGTGCTTATAATCAATTAAATACTTCTAAGTTGCCCTTATCCGGCGGTACCTTAACAGGTGCACTGACTATGGCAAATGGCAAGTATATAAAGAGTTTAAACACTCCTGGTACAGATATAAACTTAATTGGCATAAATAATATAAATAATATTCACATGGGAGCCTATTTCGGAAGTGGAGATACAGATCCAGAGGATATACCTGTTTATCTCCATGCCAGAGGAATCAAATACACTTTTCAGGACTCGTATTTTGGCCCAGGTACTGACAATAAAATAAAACTCGGCAGTAGTGGTAATGTATGGTCCACCGTATATGCCAAAACCGGAACTATAAACACATCAGATCGTACAAAAAAACACCATATAAAAAATCTGACAGCATTACATGAACAGCTATTTCTTAGATTGTCACCTAAATCCTTTGTATTCAATGATGGAGATAGGGTACATATTGGTGCTATTTCACAGGATGTGGAAGACTCCATGCTGGAGCTAGGAATTACAGCTGAACAATTTGCTGGATTCTGTAAGGATATTCGCTATGAATACACAGAGTTTAATGATGTTGATGGAGAACCAATCGAAAGCTCTAAAGTACCTGTGAGAAATACTGATGGAAATATAGTCTACGATTATTCTCTCCGCTATCAGGAATTTATTTTCCTGACCATACATATGGTTCAAAAACTGTATGACAGGGTAGACAATTTAGAAAAAAAATTACTAGAAAAAGATGCACAAGTAGGTAACCTTGAAAATCGTCTTTCTAGTATTGAAGAAAAATTATGTTCTAATTAAAAAAATAGGACAATCACGCTTTTGTGGTTGTCCTATTTTTTATGCATATCGCAATTATTTTTAATGAGCAGGGGAAGAGGGATTCGAACCCCCGTGAACGGTTTTGGAGACCGTCATACTGCCGCTGTATGATTCCCCTTTATAGAATCTATATACAACACATTCCACGTATATTATACGTGGAACCTATTTCTTCTGTCAATAACTTTTTACATATACCTTAAAAAGTTCACATAGAATTATCCGATATTTATGGAAGTCCGATTCACTAAATTCATCCTTCGCTTCGCTTGGTTTCATTAAGTTCCTTCGGACGACCATCTCACTAGGTTCTAACTTCGCTTTCGCTCGTTTTCTCCAAGTGTTCTTGGTCAAGCCCTCGACCGATTAGTAACAGTCAGCTCCGTACATTGCTGCACTTC
>CAZUKR010000096.1:0-9921 GCA_964620885.1 uncultured Eubacterium sp. | reverse complement strand
GCACAATCTATAAAGATGTGTGCAATCCAATCACAGCAGAATTTCGTGAGGAACTCTATGGGAATATTCTTGAGGCATATCAGCAGGAGATTTCCAAAGGACAGGAGAAAGGGACATCCGCTAAGGCAGAACAGGAAATGCCAGAATTTTCTTTGACTGTTACACCATATGAGAGAGAGGGTAGCAGCATTCGTGGGCTTGCCAGAATCTATTTTGATGACAGTTTTATCGTCAACAATGTCAGCGTATTGCAGGGAAAAGATAAGCTCTTTGTTGCAATGCCAGCCTATAAGACGAAGCAGGTGGATGAACAGGGCAAACCTGTCTACCAGGATGTGGCTTATCCAGTTACCAAAGAATTTCGTGAAAAGCTCTATGGTCAGATCATCGAAGAGTATGAAAAGGCAAAAGAGCAGACACAGAATCAGGTGCATGGAAAAGAAGTTCAGACAGAGCAGGAAAAGGTATTTGCACAGCAGAGAGAAGGCAGAATGCAGAGGGAAGAATCAACCCCCTTTCGCTAAGGAAGAACAGTAACGGATGGGGCGGGTGCATCCTGCCCCAATCATATGAATGGAGGAATTATCAGTATGGATGTAGAAAAAACAACCAAAAAGAAACCATTAACCAAGGATGAGATTATTCAAGAGTTAATGGATGTATTGAAACAGAACAATATGCAGTCACAGTCCAATGAGGTCTTTGAAATCTGTTCCTATGTGGATGGATTAGAGAAGAAATTAGACAGTGTGACGGAAGAACTTACTAAAGTGCGGAATCAGATCAAAGAAATGCAGGAAGATACCCTTATGAATAATCTGAAAAAGTCTGTATCAGAAGCTGCAGATAGGTTGGAAAATCGTTGCGCAATCATCAAAGAACAGATTTTTGAAGTTAAGACTGATATCACAACGAAAGCCACACAGATTGTCAATGAGGTTAAGCGTAAAGGGAAAGCAGCATTGAATAAAGTATCAGAGTTCTTCAGCATTAAGGAGAAACTCGTTTGTGTCAGAACTAATGTCAAGGAAGCGCAGAAGGAAGCGGATGTGACGATTGCGAAGATTGATGCCTTTGGAAAAGGAATGCGTGAGGTGAATCAGCAGATTGCGAACACTTTTCGAACCTTTGCAGATAAGGAGACTGTGGACTATTCAGCAAAAGAGAAGAAATTCTCCAAAACGGAATTGTTCAAGAAACCATGGGAAGCAAAAAAGAAGTTATTTGCCAATATGGAACTTCGTCTGGATGCAGCAATTGACAAAGTCGATCATTTGTCAAAAGATGTCGAAATCGGGAAGATGATGAAACAGTATGATGAGCTGATGGAGGAATCTAATGGAAGACAGAACTTTTCTCTTGTGGCAGAACCTAGAGCTGCTTATGGCGATGATGTATTTGATAAGCTGATGGAGGGGAAAATAGTTACTCCTGAGATTAAATCAGAGGTTAAAAAAGAAGGAAAAGCCAGATAGGAGGTCTTATGACAGATAAGGAAAAACTGTATTGGTCCTATTTCATAAATGTTCTGGGGAAAATACAGTATTGTAAGATATGTATGACTTGTATGCATGATTGCAAGCAAAGTTATCGAATTGTTGGAATTTCTTGTAAAAACTATAAAGCTATTTAGTCTGAAGAGGGGATATCAAAAGTGGTATCCCTTTTTTTGTTTTTCTTGTGAGACGGGAATAATGATTGTTATTTTCCTTTGGAGTTGTACAATGAAAGTGAGTAGATTAATAATCCTAACGTAAAAACGGAGGCGGAAAATGGATAAACGAATTATGTATGTGCCAACACACGATATTTGGTTCTTTCTATTTTCAGAGAACATGGAGATGCTAGAAGAATACATTGAAAAACAAACGGAGGATGGAGTTAACATTCAAGAATTATGCAAGTATTGTAAAGTTCATGGTGTTGAGGTAGAAGCCTGTACTTGCGGTGG
This sequence comes from uncultured Eubacterium sp., assembly GCA_964620885.1. Taxonomy (GTDB): domain Bacteria; phylum Bacillota; class Clostridia; order Lachnospirales; family Lachnospiraceae; genus Petralouisia. Next base: position 7,970 of record CAZUKR010000096.1, on the reverse strand, counting down.
GGTATCTAATCCATTATGGGAAAGAAAACTTAATAAAGTATGGAATTTATTGGATCATTATGGGATTCATATGAGTGAGAAACACAGTGATTTTCTGGCGAGTGAAATTGTGAAAACACTTGATGAATATAATGCATGCCATTAATTTTAAAGTATGAAACAATGAATTATGAGCTGGAAGCATGATGCTTACCAGCTCTTACAATATTTATCGTAGATTTCTATTTTGACATTCTGCTCTCCACTCTTTATACCAATCACAGTTTTGATTGGTGACTTGTGCTTCTTTTTTCCAATCCATTATTCTTTTGCGTAATTGGAGAGCTTCTGTTTCGAGTTCAATATATTTTTCAGAAGCAGCTATAATTTCTTCAGGTACTACAATTTGTTGGATTTCAGAGGAAGAACTTTTCTTTGTAACTTCTTGAGCCTTCCATACTGGAACAATTCCGAAACTGGTAAGCAAACAATACAGTTCCCATCTGCCGGATTTGCCAAGATTCCTAACATTATCGACATTACACTCAGCTGCCATACCTAAATTTTCAATATGAGTTCTAGACATACAATTAAATAAACGGACACTGATTTTATCAGAATCAATATCCTTAAAGCGAATATCTCTAGAATCTAGATAGGTATCAGTATTCACAGGGGTATTGGATTTTATCCATTCTTCTCGTCGCTGCGCATCTTCGGCAACTTTTTCTTCGGCACCTTGTTTACCAAATAGAATACAATAACGATAAGTGCGAAGTTCATTAATCGCTTTCTCTCTGCGTGATCGTACATCATGTAGACTTATCTTAAACTTTTTAGAAATAGTAGAATCGGGTATTCCATTATGAACAGCTATAAGAATATCACGTTCTTCTTTGGGAAGCATTGATAATGCATAATCCACACCTTCTTCTATATCTTGGGTAATCTTATAATTTATATCATACACAAACATCTTGTTTTGCTCGATGACGAAGTTTCTGAGATTTTCTATATAATCTTTTTTCATAGAAGGGAGTTCCTTTCTTTGGATGCTTCATTAAAACTAATATACTTTCACAGAAATATCAAGATAAAAGATTACAAAATGGATAATTCCATCGTTCTCATTATTTACTCCAAAATTTGGCTTCATCCCAGTATTCTCGCTGACACACAATTTGTCCATTAACAATTTGAAACGCTTCACAACCACAGCGCCCATATAAATCTTTCCATTCTAATACAGCCCATTGCCCATCTTCTAATACATTTTGCGATTCCAGATAAAAATCCTGAATCAAACACAGTTTAATTAAGTAATCGTTTATTTCATCTTTTCCAACCAAATCGCGACCGGGTATTCTTTTGTAATAAGCATGTGCATAATACAGATTAAGTAATTCATCACAGTCTTTTTCATTAAATGTTTGTAACCATTTTAATGCTATGGCTTTTGGACTTTGTTCAAGCATTTTATCCCTCCTTGGAAATTAGTTTCTGCTCATTCAAGCGATATAAGCTTATTTCTATTGCTTTTGTATATTATAGATTCCTTTTTTCAAAACACCTATAGTTATAACAAATTCGACAGTTTTTCTGTATAATGTACAGTATTTGCTTTTCTTGGTCGAGGACGATTTGATTTCGAACACTGTCATTTTGTTGCGACACATGATAGAATATTGCTTAAAAAATCAGATTGCTGTCATTTTATCGTGACACATGATAAAATATTATTTATACAGAGTAATACAGTGAAAAGGAAATAAACTATGGGAAAAAGGAAATCAAACAAGAATCAGGACAAAGTTATTGATATGTACGAAGATAGTGATGATACCTTTGCATTCATTGCAGGATATACCGACGGTGGTGCTCCCTTTGGAACTACATGGGAAGAGCTGGGGCTTGAACCATATGCTTCACCAGAGGAAATAGAGAAAGCATATCATAATTTTGATTACAAGCGTATAGAAAATCAATTTGAAGACTTTCATGAAGTAGATGATTATCTTGCTATAACAGAACGCTTGTTGATGCGATGTATGGAAGAAAATGACTTTGATGATTATTTGAAAGTTCTTAAAGATATCATGCCTAAAGCAATGCAGAAAGGGGAGTTGAAGCAATATTTTATTCAAGGTGCGAAGGAAGCTTATAAGGATATGTTTCAATGTGACCAGTTATCTATCGGAATCTGGAATAGAAATAATTTGGATTTCTGCGGTTATTGTATTCTAAAGCACATTGATACAAAGACACCGGATATTGGAATAGATTTGAGAAAGAAATACAGAAAGAAACACATAGGTTTAGAATCGCTGACAGAACTTTTGACATTTGCAAAAGAAAATTACGAAGTGGATCATTTTATTTATGCAGTAGATTTGGAGAATGTTGCAAGTCAAAAGTTGGCTGAGAGCCTTGGGGGTATTAGGAAAGAGATAAAAAATACATTACCTGAAAATGTTATGAACCTGATGAAAGAAGTACAGGAGCAGGACAATACAGAAATATTCAGGCATTACGAATACTGGATTCTCTAAAACGGTGATGGACGAAAGGATAAAGATATGAATTATAAGGATATTTTGAATCAATATTTGTATGAATCAGATCTACAGATAAAAGAGAAAGCTCAAGAAATAGATTCTACAGATTATGACAGAAATCGAGATTTGATTAATGAGATTGTATTGTGGAAGTTAAATCGTTCTGTGCAGATACAGGACAAAACAATTATGGAAATACATGGCTTAAGAGAAAAGATACATCATCCCTTAGAAGCAGTCGAGAGTAAAGATGTTGAGTTAGTAATTATTGAGTTGCTTGAATCGAAAGGAATAAAGATAGCTATGGCAAGTACCATATTGCATTTCTATTATCCTGATTTTTTTCCAATAATTGATCAACGTGCATATCGTGAGCTTACCGGTGAAGAATTACCTGAGTATCATGGAAAGTATAAGAACCAGAAATATATGGAGTTGTATCTGGATTACATTGAGAAATGCTATAAGTTTAATACAGAAATACTACCGGAAGCTGAGTTCGAATATATTGATAAGATTTTATATCAACTTGATAAAGATAGAAAGAACAAGGTGAAATATTAGGAAAGCTGGTGGATATATGGCAACAGAGAGAAAAGAGAAGCTAATCAGAGTGCTTCAGATTATGGAATCAACTGATGATAAAAGCCCGATGAATGCCAGCCAGATTGTGGAAAAACTGGATAGTAAATATACACTTGGGGATATTGACAGACGTTCTATCTATCGTGATATCAGCATGCTTCAGTACTGCGGATATCAGATTACACAATGCAAGGACAAAAGAAAAGGCTGGTACATGGAGAAACATGCTTTTGATGACTGGGAAATCAAAATAATGATGGACGCAGTGCAACAGGCGAAATGTGTATCCGAGAAAGAAACAGTTGAGATAAGAGAAAAACTGCTTGCACTGACAAGTAATAGAGGGAGAAGCAGATTCTCGCATATGATACGACCGGTAAAGAATTGTTCTGAGGTAGATGTTGAGATTGGACAATATATAGAGATGATGCTTGAAGCAATGTTTCTTCATAAAAAGATAGAATTCCAGTATACTGAGATTACAAATGATATGGAAAAAGTGCTTCGAAGAAACGGGAAAGTATATAAACTGAACTTGTATACGATTTACTGGGCAAGTAACAACTACTATCTGATTGGTTCCCATGATAACCATGAGGGACTGACACATTATCGTCTGGATCGTATTTTAAATCTTTGTATTTCGGATGAATATGCCATCGATGCAAAAGAAAAGGTCGGTCCGAATCCAGAAATGTTTATCCAGAATTATATTGAGGAAAGTGTAAATCATTATTCTGGTGATGCAGTTAGAATTGAAGTGGAATATGAACCAGATCCCGCAATGAATGCAATTCTGTATGATTTCGCAGGTAAAGATATAAAGGTGCGCAAACAAAAAAATGGTCTGTACAGGGCTTCATTTACAAAGATGAATAGCGTGACTTTAATTGGCTGGTTTCTTCAATATGGAAATTGGTTTAAGGTGATTGCACCGGAGAATCTAAAATTGGAGGTAGTGTCTGAGTTAGAGAAGGCATTGCACAAATACGAAGATTAAGAAAAACTTGTGTCACTACTCAGGAACTGATGAGAGTGATACAAGATTTTTTGTTATTTTATTTCAAGTCACATTAACATGACAAATGCTTTGAGATAATCGTCCTATAAAACAAAGAAACTTTTGTTTTCTACGATAATTTGCTTCAAGGGAGGTTCTTGTTATGGATTACTATTTAGTGCTTGATCTGGAGATGTGTATGGTAAAGGGCAGTGCAAAGAAGAAAATGCATGGTATGACACAAGAAATAATTCAGATAGGTGCAGTTCTGCTGAATAAAGAAAATCATATCGTTGATGAGTTTTCCACTTATGTAAAACCAGAGTTTGGTAAACTAAATGATTTCATCTCTGAACTTACAGGAATCACAGAGGACAAGTTAGAAGAAGCATCATGTCTTAGAACTGCACTTATGAAGTTCGTACAGTGGATAGGAGACAGAGCTGTAACGGTACTTTCGTGGAGCGATTCGGATTACTATCAACTCATAAGAGAGATGCGTGTGAAAAAGATAAAGCATCACAAGATACAGGATCTGCTTGATGAGTGGTTAGATTTTCAAAAATCATTCGATGATATGCTGGGATTACATAGACAGTATGCGCTGGAGGATGCTATGGAAATAAGTTATATTCGTCCAATCGGGCGGATGCATGATGGATTGAGTGATGCATATAATACTGCAAGACTTCTGGCAAAGATACAGAGACAGCCCGCGTTTCAGTTAAGCTTTGTACCAATAGTTGAATATGCAGAAGAAATTGAACACTTGAATTTTAGCATGGGAGAATTATTTACACCGGAAATCATGGCGCAACTTACGAAAGTCAATAGTGAGGTAGAAGAGCTGCCTGAAACAGAAAAGGAAGAGAAAACGAAAAACACATGGAGTATCTATCGTCGGCTTATCGGCTGGATTAAAGGTGTTGATGCAGCAAACGATGAAAACTGGAATAAACATTTGTTCCAGAGAGAAATGAAGCGGATGGACTTCCGAGATAAGGTGTATGCTATGTTTACACCAGCAAGAGCAGCAGAAGAAATGTAAAAATGGAGGAATGATGATGAAGAACGAAAAGATTTTGAAGGATATTTATGATGAGAACAGAGCAATTAATAGAAATTTGCAGAGATTAACAAGTATTGGGTTAATTGTCGTGCTAAGTAACACTATTAAAGAGGCAAAGGAAAAGGGAGATAACAAAATTGTAAGTGTTGGAAAAGCAGGATTGTTTGCATTAGCTGTAGCTCAATTGCTGCTATTGATATCAGATATCTCGGCATTAATACGAAGAAAAGATGAAGAGAAACTAACAGAATATGAAGAGGAATAACGAGTAAGAATTAGCCGGATTTTACACTGCATGTAAAATCTGGCGCTGAAAATCTGGCTAAAAGTGTATTTAGAGGGTGCAAACAACAGTTCGATTTGAAAAAACAGAGATTTGGTTTGAATATTCAGATTGTAATAATCATCAATTAGAGGTAAAATTATAGCATCAATAGTTAATTGGCATATGTTGAAGGAAAGGGATAAAGATGGCAATTAGTTATAATAATTTATGGAAATTGATGATTGATAAAGGGATGAAAAAAGGTGATATTCGTAAAATGACGGGTATGAGTTCATGTACGATGGCAAAAATGACAAACAACGAGCCTGTTACACTAACGGTGATTGAAAAAATATGTGATAAGTTAGATTGTAACATCTCAGATGTGGTGGAATATGTACGCTCTGATTCTACAGGAAAAACGAACGAAGGAGATTGATTATGGCAAAGGCAAGTGCAAAAAAAGAAATATCTATGGAGGACGCACTTTGGAAATCCGCAGATAAACTAAGAGGTTCCGTCGAACCAGCAGAATACAAACATGTTGTATTGAGTTTGTTTTTCTTAAAGTTTGCATGTGATAAGTTCGAAGTGCAAAGAAACAAAATTATCTCGGAAGGAAGGGAGAAGTTTGTTGATAATATTGCATTTTATACAAAGGATAACGTTTTCTATTTACCACCGGAGAGTCGATGGTCTTATATTATGGAAAATGCAAAGCAGGATGATATTGCATTAAAAATTGATACGGCATTATATACAATTGAGAAAACCAATCCGGTTCTTAATGGGGCACTTCCAGATAATTACTATTCAAGATTACAGATCGATACAGTTAAGTTAGCTTCATTACTTGATGAGATCAATAAAATTGATACAGCAAAGGACATTGAAAATGATATTATTGGCCGGGTATATGAATATTTCTTGGGAAAATTTGCTATTGCGGAAGGTAAAGGAAAAGGTGAATTCTATACACCGAAAACTATAGTAAACCTGATTGCTGAAATGATTGAACCATACGATGGAACATTATATGATCCTTGTTGTGGTTCAGGTGGAATGTTTGTGCAATCCATGAAATTTATTGATGCTCATCATGGTAATAAAAAGAAAGTTTCTATATATGGACAGGAATATACGAACACAACATATAAATTAGCAAAAATGAATTTGGCAATTAGAGGAATCTCTGCAAACTTGGGAGATATGGCAGCTAATACATTTAGTAATGACCAGCACAAGGATTTGAAAGCGGATTATATTATGGCAAATCCACCATTTAATCAGAAAGCGTGGAGAGAAGCAGACGAATTAGTTGATGATCCAAGATGGAATGGTTATGAAGTGCCGCCAACAAGTAATGCAAATTATGGCTGGATTCTGAATATTGTTTCAAAACTATCTGGGAATGGTGTGGCTGGTTTCTTGCTGGCTAATGGAGCATTATCGGACGATGGTACAGAACTTCAGATAAGGAAACAGCTAATTGAAAATGATTTAGTAGAAGCAATAGTCATTTTGCCACGAAATCTTTTTTATACTACTGATATTAGCGTTACACTTTGGATCTTAAACAGAAATAAAAAGGCACATGTGGTTAATCAAAATGGAGTAGAAAAGAAGTATCGGAATAGAGAAAATCAGATTCTTTTTATGGATCTACGACAGATGGGTACACCGTATGAGAAAAAATATATAGAGCTTGGTCAGGAAGAAAGAGATAAAGTAACATCAGTATACCATAATTGGCAATGTGAGGGATATGAAGGAACTTACCAAGATGTTCCAGAATTTTGCTATAGTGCTGATAAAACAGAAATAGAGGAAAAGGGATATACACTTGTTCCAAGCCGATATATCGAATTTATTAATCGAGATGAGAATATTGATTTCGACACAAAGATGAAAACTTTGCAAAGTGAATTAACAGAATTATTGGAACAGGAAGAAAAATCGAAAGCTGATTTACTGAATGTGTTTAAGGAGCTGGGATATGAAATCAAATTATGAAACACTCGGAAAATATATAAATCTAGTTGATGAACGTAATTCAGATGACAAGTTTAAAACAGTTCTTGGTATTAATATTGACAAGTATTATATGCCATCCGTTGCCAATACAATAGGTACAGATTTGTCAAAATATAAAGTTGTCAGGAAAAAACGTTTTGCTTGTAATCCAATGCATGTGGGACGTGATGAAAGATTGCCGGTCGCATTGTTCTTAAATGAAGTACCGGGAATTGTATCTCCTGCTTATTTTACATTTGATATATCGGATAAAAATAAGTTGAACCCAGAATATCTAATGATGTGGTTTAGAAGAAAAGAATTTGACAGAGTATGCTGGCTTAAGACAGATGGAAGTGTTAGAGGCGGCTTGTCGTGGGATGATTTATGTAGAATGGATATTCAAATTCCATCAATCGAAGAACAAAATGAAATTGTAAAAGCATATAATGTTGTTAAAGACAGAATACAATTAAAACAGCAGATAAATGATAATTTAGCGGC
>CAZUKR010000095.1:0-10117 GCA_964620885.1 uncultured Eubacterium sp. | reverse complement strand
CAACAATATCCAGTGCAGTATATGGTCTTGGATGTCCTACATGAAGTCCCTGTCCGGATGGATAAGGGAACTCCACCAACGCATAAAATTTGGGTTTGGAATAATCATCCGTGGTTGCGAATGCTTTTTCGTCGTCCCAGATTTTCTGCCATTTTTCCTCCACAGCTCTGTGATTATATGGTACTGCCATTTTCTATTCCTCCTAAATCCGGCTTTATAACCTATGATTTCTATACATTTTATTTTTACACTTATATTTCTAAATTTTATCACAAGGGGTGAATTTGTCAAGATTTTCTTGGTATTGTCTTATGTCGTAAAAAAGAGCACTTTTTTCCCTTTTTACTCATATACTACACTGAATGACTATTTTTCAGGAGATTACCATGAATACATATCAAAACAGCAGTTCTTATGAAAATCCAGGACTTTCTTTTCTGGAAACTGTAATGTACCAGACGCCCAACGCTTATGCAAAGCTTCAGGGAGACCCCGGCAATAAGAATATTTCTGGCATAATCCGTTTTTATACTACTGGAACAGGTGTTTTAGTAAATGCAGAAGTATATGACCTTCCGTCCAGTACCTCTCCATGCAGCTCTTCTATACACGGTTTCCATATTCACACAGGAAGCAACTGCGATGGAAGCAATACAGAGGCCTTTCCCAATGCGGGTATGCACTATAACCCTTCTTCCTGTCTTCATCCTGCTCATGCCGGCGATCTTCCTCCCCTTTTTTCCTATAATGGATTTGCCTGGATGCTGTATTATACCGAACGATTTACAATTTCAGAGATTCTTGGCAAAACCATTATTGTACATGATAAACCAGATGATTTTCATACTCAGCCATCTGGAAACTCAGGTAATAAAATTGCCTGTGGCGTTATCACCGCCTCAAAATAAAACTCCCGGCAGGAGGGGTAAAAAGAACCTCTCTCCTGCCGGGAATAACATCTACTCTTATTCTCCCTCTTTATCCAGCTTATTCGCTCTGGCTGCAACTTCTTTTTCCTGAATATCGCTTGGTGCCTGCTCATATCTTCCAAATTCATAGGAAAACATACCGCTTCCTCCTGTCATAGAGCGTAAGTCTGTCATATATCCATATATTTCCATATATGGTACATCTGCTGTAATCTCTGTTTTTCCGCCCTCAGCCGGATTCATTCCCAGTACTCTGCCACGACGCTTATTCAAATCCCCCATTACATCCCCAGTGTGTTTTTCTGGTATTACTACCTTCAGAACTGCTATTGGTTCCAGTAATACAGGGGTTGCCTCCATAATTCCTTTTTTAAATGCTTGAATCGTCGCCATTTTAAATGCCATTTCAGAGGAATCGACCGGATGATAGGAACCATCGTACAATATCGCTTTTATTCCAACTACCGGATATGCTGCCATTGGACCTTTCAAAACAGAGTCCTGAAGTCCTTTTTCTACTGCTGGGAAGTAATTCTTTGGAACTGCTCCGCCCACTACCTGCTGTTCAAATACAAATGGTGTATCCATATCTCCGCCGGGCTCAAATTTCATTTTTACATGTCCGTACTGCCCATGACCTCCAGACTGTTTCTTATATTTATATTCTACGTCTGATTTTTTACGAATGGTTTCCCGGAATGCAATTTTCGGCCGGCTAAGTTCAATTTCAACTTTATAGCGTTCCTTAAGCTTACTCACAACAACTTCCAGATGTTGTTCTCCAATACCATACATCAGTGTCTGACCATTGGCACTGTCATTTTCTACCCGCAGGGTTAAATCTTCCTGCATTATTTTTTGCAGTGCCTGGGAAATCTTATCTTCATCCCCCTTGTTCTTTGCTCTATACCGCATGTAAGTATAGGGAACAGAAATCTGTGTCTTTCCATACATTACCGGCACCCCTTTCGTTGAAAGGGTATCTCTGGTAACAACTTTGGAAAGCTTTGCCAGTGCACCAATATCTCCTGCATGCAATTCAGGTACCTCAATTGGTTTATTTCCCTGCATAACATATATCTTTCCAATTTTATCATTCATATCTTTTTCAGAATTATATAAAATATCATCTGTTTTCAACACGCCGGAATTTACTTTAACAAAAGAATATTTTCCAATAAATGGGTCTACAATGGTTTTAAAGATATAAGCACTCTTCGTTTTTCCTATATCATAATCCCCATCGAATACTTCATTTGTCGTCATGTTGATACCCTTACATGGGCGTTTTTCCGGACTTGGAAGATATTTTATAATATCATCCAGCAAGGTATATACTCCCTGTGCCATGATACTCGATCCCATGGAGATAGGTACAATACTTCCATCCACCACGTTATTTCGTAATGCGGTACGAATCTCAAACTCAGAAAACTCTTCTCCCGCAAAATATCGCTCCATAAACTCTTCACTGGTCTCTGCCACTGCCTCCATTAAGGCCTCCCGGCAAATTTCCAGATTCGGCCTGGAATAATCCGGAATTGGTATATCCTCAACCTCTCCCTTACTATTCCATCGATTTCCTGTCTGTGCTATAACATTTACATAACCAACAAACTTCTCATTTTCACGTATCGGAAGATGAAATGGTGCTATTCTCTTTCCATACATCTTCTGTAAATCTTCCACCACCTGACGAAAACTTGCGTTATCATCATCCATTTCGGTTACAAAAAACATTCTTGGAAGCTTATACTTCTCACAGATATCCCATGCATTTTGTGTCCCTACTTCAATACCATTTTTCCCAGATACGACAATAATAGCCGCATCGGCAGCACTAACAGCTTCTTCCACTGCTCCCACAAAGCCAAAGTATCCCGGGGTATCCAAAATGTTAATCTTAGTTTCTTCCCATATTATAGGCACCACTGTGGTATTAACAGAAAAACGACGTTTGGTTTCTTCCTTGTCATAATCACTAATGGTATTACCATCACTTATTTTTCCTATACGTGTTGTAATACCTGAAAGATACGCCATCGCTTCTACCAGTGTTGTCTTTCCACATCCACCATGACCTAATAATGCTACATTTCGTATTTTGTCAGTTGTGTAAACGTTCATATGAATTCCCCCAATGCTAATGTTTTATGTGATGTATATATTTTACTAAATTGTTTGTATATTTGCAACTAATTTATTCATTTTTTACAATTATTCCAGTATCTTACTGCTTCTATTTTTAATTCTTGTACATAATAATGCTATAATTTGACAAATCATATGCAAATTATACACAATTACTTTTTCGCGTTGATTCGTCAGAGTATTGACTTTTTTTTTTTTTTCACTTATTATAAGTACAATTACGAAATTTTTAGAAAAGCTGAGGATAATATTATGATTATTGTAATGAAACAAAATGCCCCGCAGGAAGCTATTGCGCAGGTCGTATCTGCCGTTGAATCCTGCGGTCTTTCTACTCATCTTTCCACTGGGGAAGAAGTTACCATTATTGGTGTAATCGGGGACAAATCAAGACTGAACACTCCCGCTATTGAATCTATTAATTCTGTCGAAAAAATTGTTCCTATTACAGAAAGCTACAAACTTTCTAATAAAAAATTCCATCCTGCACCCTCCAGTTTTGCTGTCCGCAACACCACCATTGGTTCTGACACCATGACCATTATGTCTGGTCCCTGCGCTGTAGAAACGGAAGAACAGCTCATGAGTATCGCTCATGCTGTAAAGAAATCAGGAGCTACTGTTCTAAGAGGTGGCGCTTTTAAGCCAAGAACAAGCCCATACTCTTTCCAGGGTCTGGAAGAAGAAGGTCTGAAATTTATGCAGACAGCCTGCGCCGAAACCAACCTTGCAGGCATCTGTGAAGTTACCAGTTCCTATGCAGTAGAACTTGCTGTAAAATATGTTGATATGCTTCAAATCGGCGCCCGCAACATGCAGAACTTTGAATTATTAAAGGAAGTGGGAAAATCCGGGCTTCCTGTTTTATTAAAACGCGGCCTCTGTGCAACGATTGACGAATGGCTTAATGCTGCAGAATATATTATTTCCGAAGGTAATCCTAATGTTGCACTCTGTGAACGTGGTATACGAACTTACGAAACTGCAACCCGAAACACTCTGGATTTAAGTGCTGTATGTGTCTTAAAAGAAAAAAGTCATCTTCCGGTTATTGTTGACCCCAGTCATGCTACCGGTGTAAGAAGCTATGTGGAGCCTCTTGCTAAGGCTGCGGTTGCCTGCGGCGCTGACGGACTTATGATTGAAGTACATAACGACCCTGCACATGCACTTTCTGATGGTCCTCAATCACTTACATTTGAACAGTTTGATTCTGTTATGACGAATCTGCGTCCATACATCTCACTGGTTGGGAGGAAATAATTATGCATCCGGATAAAATCGGTTTTATCGGTCTTGGCCTAATTGGCGGTGCCATTGCCAAAACGATTCATCGGGTATATCCTGAAATCTCGTTAATTGCATATGACATTGACAAGGCTTCTCTTTCATTGGCTTTGGAGGAAAAGGTTCTTAATGCTGCATATGATTCTTTAAGTGATGACTTTGCATCCTGCCGCTATATTTTCTTATGCGCACCTGTACAAAAAAATTCGGATTTTCTTGCAAAATTGTCATCTTTTGCATGTAAAGACTGCATTATTACAGATGTGGGCAGCGTCAAGAATCAAATCCATCAGGCTATAGAAAATACAGATATACAACCATATTTTATTGGTGGACATCCCATGGCCGGCTCAGAAAAAAGCGGCTATGCAAACGCCACTTCCCACTTACTTGAAAACGCATATTATATTCTTACCCCCACTCCTCAGACTGCCCTTGAGCTGGTGAAGGATTTCAAAACATTTATCCATTCCCTGGGCGCAATCCCGTTAATACTGGATTATCAGGAACACGACTTTATTACAGCAACCGTCAGCCACCTTCCGCATATTATTGCATTCAGTCTGGTGAATCTGGTAAAGGAGCTGGATAATCCAGACGAAACCATGAAGACGGTTGCCGCTGGTGGCTTTCGGGATATTACAAGAATTGCTTCTTCTTCTCCTATTATGTGGCAACAAGTCTGCATGGCTAATCAGAAACAGATTATAAAGCTGCTGGATGCTTTTATTCATTCTCTGGAGACGGTAAAAGAAGATATTGTGTCTCAAAATGAGATAGAACTTTATCACCTTTTTCAAACAGCCAAGGATTACAGAGATTCTATTAGTACGAAAGGTTCCGGACCTCTTCCAAAAAATCATGAAATTTACTGTGACTTGGTGGATGAAACGGGAGGAATTGCTACGCTTGCCACCATACTGGCTGCTAACCATATCAATATCAAAAATATTGGTATCATTCATAACAGAGAATTTCAGGATGGTGTCCTGCGTATTGAATTCTACGAAGAAGATGCTCTGCAAAACGCTCTGGTGCTTCTTCGGGAATGCCGCTACACCATCTACGAACGATAAGAGGTATTTTATATGGAAATTACAAACAATTACACATTCCGCGGAGAACTCTCTGTTCCAGGAGATAAATCCATTTCCCATAGATCAATTATGTTTGGTGCAATTGCAAATGGGTTAACAGAGGTTACAAATTTTCTTCAAGGCGCAGACTGTCTCTCTACCATTTCCTGCTTTCGCAGTCTTGGAATTGAGATTGAAAACAACAAACAAAGTATATTAATTTACGGAAAAGGCCTTCATGGTCTGACCGCATCCCAAGATATTTTAGATGTAGGAAACAGCGGTACTACTGTACGACTCATTTCTGGTATTTTGGCAGGACAGCCTTTCCAGACCACCCTGACCGGAGACGCTTCTATTCAAAAGCGTCCCATGAAACGTATTTTCACTCCACTTTCCAATATGGGAGCTTCTTTTGAATGCCTGCACAAAAATGACTGCGCACCTTTTACGATATCTGGCGGAAATCTTCGAGGTATTCATTACGATTCTCCTGTTGCATCTGCCCAGATAAAATCCGCTGTACTTTTGGCCGGACTTTACGCAGAAGGAGAAACCAGTGTTACAGAACCAGTGCTTTCCCGCAATCACACAGAATTAATGTTATCCGGATTTGGTGCAAATATCGCTTCTTCCGGTACTACCGCAACAATAGAACCAAAGCCTCATCTGGAAGGACAGAACATTCAGGTTCCCGGTGATATTTCTTCCGCAGCTTATTTTATTGCCCTTGGACTGATTTCACCAAACTCTGAAATTTTAATTGAAAACGTAGGTATCAATCCTACCAGAAACGGCATTATACAGGCAGCACTTGCCATGGGCGGAAACCTTACTCTACTAAATGAACGAAAGGTATCCGGAGAACCTGTTGCAGACATTCTGGTAAAAAGCAGTGCTCTTCACGGCGCCACCATCGGGGGGGATTTAATTCCTACTCTGATTGATGAACTTCCTGTAATCGCCGTTATGGCTGCTTTTGCAGAAGGAACCACTACCATAACAGATGCCCAGGAGCTGCGTGTAAAAGAATCGGATCGAATTGCTGTAGTCACAGATAACCTTTCTGCCATGGGCGGAAAAATCACTCCTACAGACGATGGTATGATTATTCAGGGAGGTGCTCCTCTTCATGGTACCTGTATCCAGACTTATATGGATCACCGCATTGCAATGTCCTTTGCAGTAGCAGGACTAAATGCGGATGGTCTTACCACTTTTGATGATAAAGACTGTGTTACTATTTCATACCCCAGCTTTTTCAAAGATATTGAACAGCTTACATAGCACCATACAAGATATGGGAATCACATTCTATTCTATGTGATTCCCATATCTTGCTTTTTCATAACGTACATGCAGTTCTTTACCTTCTTTTGTTTCGGCAATTCCTGCACCTATCTCAATTTCAAGGGGAGTTTCATAACTAAAGGGTGGCTCCTTCCGATGTTTTCTAATTATCTTCCGGTATTCCCGCCTGATAATCTCCCTTTCTGAATTGTTCCTTACCTTTTTCTTTGCAGAAAATGGTTTACTTTCTACAATATCTACTTCTTTTAGTTCTTCCACTATATCACCATTTTCATCATAGGCTTCCTTAAAAACCTGAAAGGTTTCTCGAATACTCTTAATGATTGCCAGCGCAAGTACTACCACTATAGCTGCACCTATAAAATAGATTACTGTCTTAATCCATATTGGTGTCTCCTTGGGCGGTCCATATCTTTCTTTAACACCTTCCATTGGATCACCTGCTCTCTTGTCGGACTGCTCCATCTCATCTTCTAGTTCGCTGTAATCAACCTCTCTATTCAAAACCCATTCTCTAAAATCCTGATATTCCCTGTTACTAATCGTAAAGAGTGATGGCAGTACAGAAAGTGCAAGTAACACCAGAAAGATTGCAAGAACACGGCTGCTTATCCCATATACCCTTTTGGTGGGTACATTACTTAATGTATGATTCAGAGATAAATATTCCTCTGTTCTATCAATATACTTATAAATAATTAAAGTAAACAGATAAATTATTGAGCTCACAAGAGCTGTATTACACATACGAGGATTATTAAAACCTCTGGATACCATGTATACCAGTAGAAAAACAGCAATTCCCGAAATGCTTGGTTTGTTTAATAAATCATATTCCGGTTCCCAATATGGATTGTTCCCCTGATTCGGTTCTTTACTTTTTATCTTATATATTCGGTCACTAAAACGAAATACCATTACCATAAGTGTCTCTGCCATAATAATAGCAAAATACCCCCACATCAATTTATCTTTTGAAAGTACCGGGCCTAGTAACCATGCCGCCATGCCTACAGCCACAAAGGTTATGATGCAGATTACTATATAGTTCCACAAATATCTACATTTATTAATAGCAACACTTGTTATTAATATTGGAATACATATTAGAAGACTCTTATAATACAAAACGTTTTCTATACTCTTCTCCTGATGCATTCCCATTGCGTAAATTACCGGTATCACAATTGTTAATAATAAAGCAGCATGAATCCACCCTGTCATACTTTTGATTATATTTCTCAACTGTATTTCACCTCCCTCTTCATCACGTGGAGATTACTTGATGTGATCACCTCACAAACCTCCTCACGAAAAGGAAGTACCCATATGCCCAGCTTCTCTTTTCCTAAGAAATTTTCTATCATCTTTTGATTCTTTAATGCATTTTTCGTAATTAATATTGCAATGGAGTCTTTTGGAGGATTACATAGTATCTCTTCAAAAGATAATGGCTTTTCATCCGGGCTTAGTACGGATAGTAATCGTTCTATCTTATACAACTGATTCGTTCCAACTTCAGGCTCAATTCGTATATTTTCTTTCTCCTGTTTTGCTTTCATATTTACGCATATTCCTACCGCCATCCCCTTATTGATTAATCTCTGAGACAGGGTTGCTGCCACACTAATTCCTTCTTCTATTAGTCGTTCACACTGATAGATTCCGATATCTTCCACATCAAGGTAAATCATTATACTTTCCGTAAGTGTGGAGTCAAAAGTATTTACCATTAAATTTCCTGTTTTGGCACTTGCCTTCCAATTAATTGCTTTCATGGAATCTGTTATGGTATATTCCCGAATGGAATTAAATGCAAAAGGATCTTCATAAAGCTGCCTGGCACATTGCAAAGTACCCATTATTTTTTCACTGGCAAGAAGTATATTAGATACATCTGTTCTATTAGCATATACATAGATATCTGCATCCACAGGCTGTTCCCTAATATACTTATCTCTATATAATAAGGAAAATGCCTTGTAATTCATCTTCCTGATTTCATAATATCCTCTCTTTAGACAATCTAAGGTAAGCTTTCTTGTAATCCTTTGATTTCCCAGCATTGAAAATATATCTCTTCTATATGTAAAATCACTTATTTTGGTATTTTCCATGTCATGAAAGCGAAGTTCCCTGCGCATATGAAAATCCACTTCTAACACTGGTAATGGCATTCTCTTTCTATTTTCTATCTTTTCTACCAGCTGAGCTTGTTCTCCCTCATAAACAAAGTTCTGCAGAAAATTCAACTGAACCACTATATTTTTATCCCAGTGCTTCCCATAATAAATTTTCCACCCTGCTACCACTAAAACTACTCCCAACAAAAATAAAAGTATCATACTCTTTTCCAATCCTCTGTAGGTAATGGGATGCTCTGCAGCAATCCATTAATTAATGCAGTTTTATTCTGATCATTACTGTCTACTGAAAGCAATCTGTGATTTAATACTGGTATCGCTACTTTCTTAATATCTTCCGGCACTACATAATCCCGTCCCTGTACCATTGCATAGCCTTGTGATGCCCGAAGAAGTGCAAGGGTTCCTCTAGGGCTCACACCTTCTAAAACTCCTATATTCCCCGTATATGTAGTAGTGGTTTTTCTTGTAGCCTGAACAAGGTTTACGATATAATCCCTTAAATCTTCATGTACATAGACTTGACGGCATAGTTTTTGTAATTCCTCTATCTCACTTAAGGAACAAACAGAGTCTATCGTCTGTAACGGTTCTAAATTGATATAACGATCAATCAACTCTCGTTCTTCCTTTACGTTCAAACTTCCCATGCTGATTTTCATTAAAAAGCGATCCATCTGGGCTTCCGGCAACGGAAAGCAACCTATGGTTTCAACAGGATTTTGTGTAGCAATAACAAAAAACGGAACTCCTAAAGTCCTGGTTTCTCCATCTACAGTAACCTGTCCCTCCCCCATACTTTCCAGTAGACTGGATTGTGTTCTTGGTGTTGCACGGTTGATTTCATCTGCCAACAACAGGTTGGTAAATACAGGACCTTCTTTAAAAACGAATTTCCCCTTTTCTTGATTATAGTAAGATAACCCCGTTACGTCACTGGGCAACAAGTCTGGAGTAAACTGTACTCTTGTGAACTTAAAGTCCATGGACTTTGAGAGTGCTTTTGCTAATACTGTCTTTCCTGTACCAGGTACATCTTCCAGCAGCACGTGTCCTCCTGCTGCTAATGATGCTAATAATAAATCGATTACCTCTTCCTTACCTACAATAACCTTTGAAACGTTATCCCTTATTCTGCAAAATATATCTTCCATCGCTATAGCCCCCCTTAAAATGTTATCTAGTCATTCTTAATAGTTATAAATTTTAGTATTATATA
>CAZUKR010000094.1:0-10248 GCA_964620885.1 uncultured Eubacterium sp. | reverse complement strand
AAAAGAGGACGAACCGGAGCAGATAATCCAAAGAGTTGCCCAAAAAGCACTGGAGCTTATGGATGAGGAAAACATATCAGTGGAGCAATGTATCGGTGCAGGCATAGGCATGCCGGGTATGGTGGAGCAGAAGGCAGGAAGAGTGGTGTATTCCAATAATATTCCATGGGAGGATGTACCTCTGGCGGAGATTATGGGCCGTTATCTTCCGGTGCCGGTAAGGGCTGCCAATGATGCGGACTGTGCAGCACTTGGGGAAGCTTCGGCCGGAAGTGATTTGGAAGATAAAAATAACAGTACAGTGCTGCTGACCCTTGGAACTGGAGTGGGCGGCGGTATTATTCAGGATGGTAAGATTTATTCCGGTATAGGTATCGGAGGGAGTGAGCTGGGACACATGGTTATTGTTCAGGGTGGAGAACAATGTACCTGCGGGCGCAGAGGCTGCCTGGAATCTTATGCATCTGCTACGGCACTGCGCCGGGAAGCGGAAACGATGCTGGGGCGTCCCATGGAGCCACTGGAGATTTTTAAATTAGCGGATACGGGAGACGAGAAGGCAGGAAAGATTGTGGATGATTATATAAAATATCTAGGTACAGGTATCGTCAACATTATCAATCTGCTCCGCCCCCAAAGGATAATGCTGGGAGGCGGAATTGCTGCACAGGGTGAAAAGCTTCTTGCACCAATCCGAGAAATGGCTCAAAAGGAGAGTTTTGGTGGAAAATTCGGTGATGTTCCGGAAATTGTTTCGGCAAAGCTGGGAAACAAGGCAGGAATGATAGGGGCAGCTAATTTGTTTTAAAAAAATACAAAAAGTACAGAATAAACCGAATGTTTGTTCTGTACTTTTTATTTATTCTCTGTTATAATAGTGAGAAGAAATGCAAATCATTGTAATAGATCAGGTAGATTCATAAAGGAGGAGCTTTCATGGATCAGTTTAAATTACATTCGCAATATCAGCCCACAGGAGATCAGCCCCAGGCAATTGAGGAGCTTGTGAAAGGATTTGAAGATGGGAACCAGTTCCAGACATTACTGGGTGTTACCGGTTCTGGTAAGACCTTTACTATGGCAAATATTATTCAGCAGCTGAATAAGCCTACTTTAATTATTGCTCATAATAAGACTCTGGCTGCTCAGCTTTATGGAGAATTTAAAGAATTTTTTCCTGAAAATGCAGTAGAATATTTTGTATCTTATTATGACTATTATCAGCCGGAAGCCTATGTGCCTTCCAGTGATACCTATATAGCTAAGGATTCTGCTATTAACGAAGAAATTGATAAACTGCGGCTCTCTGCTACAACGGCACTGGTAGAACGTAAGGATGTTATTATTATTTCCAGTGTATCCTGTATTTATGGATTGGGAAGCCCCGTGGATTACAAGAATATGATGCTTTCCCTGCGTCCGGGTATGCAGAAGGACAGGGATGAAGTAATACGCAAACTGATAGATATTCAGTATACAAGAAATGATATGGATTTTCACCGGGGAACCTTCCGGGTAAGAGGGGATATCGTAGAGATTTTTCCTGCCAATTATGGAGAAACGGCAATACGAATCGAATTTTTTGGGGATGAAGTTGACCGGATTACGGAAATCGATGTGCTTACCGGAGAGATTAAAAATCAGCTGGAACATATGGCGGTATTTCCGGCATCCCATTATGTAGTGCCTCAGGAGAAGATTAATCAGGCGGCGAAAGAGATAGAAAAAGAGCTGGAAGAACGTGTGAAGTATTTTAAAAGTGAAGATAAGCTTTTGGAGGCTCAGAGAATATCAGAGCGTACCAACTTTGACATAGAGATGCTGAAAGAAACGGGATTCTGCACAGGAATAGAGAACTATTCCAGACATATGTCTGGATTGGAGCCGGGAGCACCGCCTCATACTCTGCTAGATTATTTTCCGGAGGAATTTCTTATTATGGTAGATGAATCTCATATTACCATTCCGCAGGTACGGGGAATGTATGCAGGAGACCAGTCCAGAAAAAGCACACTGGTAGATTATGGATTCCGTCTGCCTTCCGCAAAGGATAACCGTCCTTTGAACTTCGGAGAATTTGAAGGAAAGATAGATCAGATGCTGTTTGTATCTGCAACACCCAATGTCTATGAGAAGGAACATGAGCTGCTGCGGGCGGAACAGATTATCCGTCCTACCGGACTGCTGGATCCGGAAGTGGAGGTCCGTCCGGTGGAAGGACAGATTGATGATTTGATTGGAGAAGTCAATAAAGAGATTGCCCAGAAGAATAAAATACTGATTACCACACTTACCAAGAAGATGGCAGAAGATTTAACGGACTATATGCGGGAAGTGGGGATACGGGTAAAATATCTTCATTCTGACATTAAGACCCTGGAACGTGCAGAGATTATCCGAGATTTAAGATTGGATATATTTGATGTACTGGTAGGAATCAACCTTCTGAGAGAGGGACTGGATATTCCGGAAATTACCCTCGTAGCTATTTTAGATGCAGATAAAGAAGGATTCCTTCGTTCGCAAACATCTTTGATTCAGACCATTGGACGTGCTGCGCGTAATTCAGAAGGTCATGTTATTATGTATGGTGATTCTGTTACGGACTCCATGCGTATAGCGATGGAAGAGACAAACCGACGGCGGGGAATACAGGAAGAATACAATAAAGAACACGGCATTACACCTACGACAATTCAGAAGTCCGTAAGAGAACTAATTAGTATTTCTAAAAAGGTGGCTAAGGAAGAATACCTGTTTAAAAAAGATCCGGAATCCATGAGTAAGAAGGAACTGGAGAAAGTAATTGCAGAGATTCAGAAGAAGATGCAGACGGCTGCGGCAGAGCTGGATTTTGAAACGGCGGCAGAGCTGCGTGATAAGATGGTTGAACTGAAAAAAAATCTGCGTGATATGTAGAGAGATACAGAGTGAAATAGAAGGAGTTACAAAATGTCAGAGAGAAAATATATTAAAATACGAGGTGCAAATGAACATAATCTGAAGAATCTGGATGTGGACATTCCCAGAAATGAGCTGGTTGTGTTAACTGGTCTGAGTGGTTCGGGAAAGTCATCCCTTGCGTTTGATACCATATATGCAGAAGGGCAGAGACGTTATATGGAATCCCTGTCTTCTTATGCAAGACAGTTCCTGGGACAGATGGAGAAACCAGATGTGGAGAAGATAGAAGGTTTATCTCCTGCAATTTCCATTGACCAGAAATCTACAAACCGAAATCCGCGTTCTACCGTAGGTACGGTGACTGAAATCTACGATTATTTTCGTCTTTTATATGCTAGAATCGGAATTCCTCATTGTCCAAAATGTGGAAAAGAGATTAAAAAACAGAGTGTAGACCAGATGGTAGATCAGATTATGGCATTGCCGGAGCGGACCAAAATTCAATTACTGGCTCCGGTAGTCAGAGGGCGGAAAGGAACCCATCAGAAGCTGCTGGAACAGGCAAAACGCAGTGGTTATGTGCGGGTACAGGTGGATGGCAGTACTTATGAGCTGACAGAAGAAATTCCACTGGAAAAGAATATAAAGCACAATATAGATATTGTAGTAGACCGTCTTGTGATAAAAGAGGGAATTGAGAAACGTCTGGCAGACTCCATTGAAAGTGTATTGGAATTGGCAGAGGGTCTTATGACGGTGGATGTTATAGATGGAGCATCCATTCAATTTTCACAGAGTTTTTCCTGTCCGGACTGCGGCATTAGTATTGATGAAATTGAACCAAGAAGCTTTTCCTTTAACAATCCATTTGGTGCTTGTTCTGAGTGCTTTGGTCTGGGATATAGAATGGAGTTTGATGAGGAACTGATTATACCGAATAAGTCCCTAAGTATTGCCCAGGGAGCTATTCAGGTGATGGGATGGCAGTCATGCACAGACCCCTCTAGTTATACTTATGCAATACTGAAGGCATTAGCGGAAAAATATAAATTTGATCTTAATACTCCATATGAAAAATTAACAAAAAAAATACGCAATATGCTGATTCATGGGACTGACGGGAAAGAAGTGAAGGTTCATTACAAAGGACAGCGTGGAGAAGGAGTATACGATGTAGCATTTGAAGGAATCATCCGCAATGTACAGAGAAGATACCGGGAAACCAGTTCTGAGACCATAAAGCAGGAATATGAGGGATTTATGCGGATAACTCCCTGCCCTACCTGCGGTGGTCAGCGTTTGAAACGGGGAGCTTTAGCAGTTACGGTCTCTGGAAAGAATGTTCACGAAGTAACATCACTGTCTATAAAGAATCTGCAGGTATTTCTGGAAGAAATGGAGCTGAGTAAACAGCAGCGGCTTATTGGTGATCAGATTATAAAAGAAATAAAGGCAAGGGTAGGATTTTTGGTAGACGTAGGTCTGGAATATCTGACATTGTCACGTGCTACCGGAACGCTGTCAGGTGGAGAAGCCCAGAGAATACGTCTGGCAACCCAGATTGGTTCAGGACTGGTGGGAGTAGCTTATATTTTAGATGAACCCAGTATCGGGCTCCATCAGAGAGATAACGATAAGCTGCTTGGTACCCTGAAGAACCTGCGTGATTTGGGAAATACTCTAATTGTGGTAGAACATGATGAGGATACCATGCGGGAGGCAGACTATATTGTGGATATTGGACCGGGAGCCGGGGAACACGGTGGAGAACTGGTGGCCCAGGGAACAGCAGAAGATATTATGAAGAATCCCGACTCTATTACTGGGGCTTATTTAAGCGGAAGGGTTCAAATTCCCATTCCAGAGAAAAGAAGAAAGCCCAGTGAATGGCTTAAAATTGTAGGAGCCCAGGAAAACAACCTGAAGAACATCAATGTGAAAATTCCTTTGGGAGTAATGACGTGTATTACAGGAGTGTCTGGCTCAGGGAAGTCATCACTTACTAATGAAATTCTGCATAAACGTTTGGCGCGGGATTTAAACCGGGCAAGGACAATACCGGGAAAGCATAAATCCATGGAAGGAATTGAAAAGCTAGACAAGATAATTGATATAGATCAGTCACCAATCGGGAGGACTCCACGTTCCAATCCGGCTACCTATACCGGTGTATTTGATCAGATTCGTGATTTGTTTGCAGCCACTCCCGATGCAAAAGCAAAAGGATATGCCAAGGGCAGATTCAGTTTTAACGTGAAGGGGGGACGCTGTGAGGCGTGTTCCGGAGACGGAATTCTTAAAATCGAAATGCATTTTCTTCCAGACGTGTATGTACCATGTGAGGTATGCCATGGCCAGCGTTATAACCGGGAAACTCTGGAAGTGAGATATAAAGGAAAGAATATCTATGACATATTAGATATGACTGTAGAAGAGGCTGTGACATTTTTTGAAAATGTACCATCTATTCGACGGAAAATTGAGACGTTATATGATGTGGGATTGTCTTATATCAAACTGGGACAACCTTCTACGGAACTTTCAGGAGGAGAAGCTCAGCGTATTAAGCTGGCGACAGAACTTAGTAAGCGCAGTACCGGAAAAACCATATATATTTTGGATGAGCCAACCACAGGTCTGCATTTTGCAGATGTGCATAAGCTTACGGAAATACTGCAGCGCCTGGCGGAAGGCGGTAACACAGTTGTAGTTATTGAACATAATCTGGATGTAATTAAGACGGCGGATTATATTATTGATATGGGACCGGAAGGCGGAGACGGCGGTGGAATGGTTGTGGCCAAGGGAACGCCGGAAGAAGTAGCTCGTGTACCGGAGTCTTACACCGGAAAGTATATAAAAAGATATTTAAGCTAATGATAAAGAATGCACTCTTTGGATACAGAGAAGTGCATTCTTTTTACTGTGCCCCCGATGATACTACGGATTGCTTCGCACTCCTAAAAACATTCGAAATCCGCCCTAATTGGGCTACTTTCTCATGTTTTGCGGGTCTCAAAGTCATCATTTTTCATGCTAGCATGAAAATGATGACCTTTTGCCCCTGGTATCATCATGTAATATAAAAAAGGAACTGCTGTTGAAGGCAGTTCCGTAAGTTCGGGGAGTACCTCCTGGATTCGGATGAACCCAAGAGGTATGAGTTATGAAAAATTATATTAGCTTATTAGCTAGTACAGTTATTAGTATAACCGGAGAATGTGACGTATATGTGAAGAAACAAGGAAAAAAGTAGAAAAAGTATAAAATATTCATAAACTTTTTAAAGGAATTATTTAGCAAAAATTAAAAATAGACGTTTTTTTACATTTTAGAAAAAAAGGCTTTGAAAAATTCATGTTATTGTATATAATGTAGTTATATATGGAAAAATAGAATTATTATGTTCACATAGAGACGAAAGGGGAACAATCATGATTTCGACAGATATTGGAATTGATTTAGGTACAGCAAGTATCCTTGTATATATGAAAGGTAAAGGTGTTGTTTTAAAAGAGCCTTCAGTTGTGGCTTTTGATAGAGACACAAATAAAATAAAGGCAATTGGAGAAGAAGCAAGATTGATGTTAGGAAGAACACCGGGAAATATTATAGCGGTAAGACCATTACGACAGGGTGTTATTTCTGATTACACAGTAACAGAGAAGATGCTGAAATACTTTATTCAGAAAGCAATGGGCAAAAAGAGTTTCCGTAAGCCTCGTATCAGCGTTTGTGTTCCAAGCGGAGTTACTGAAGTTGAGAAGAAGGCAGTAGAAGATGCAACTTATCAGGCAGGAGCCAGAGAAGTAGAGATTATTGAAGAGCCAATTGCAGCAGCAATTGGTGCTGGAATTGATATTGCGAAACCATGCGGTAATATGATTGTAGATGTAGGAGGAGGAACAGCAGATATTGCTGTAATTTCTTTGGGAGGAACCGTAGTAAGCACCTCAATTAAGATTGCCGGAGATGATTTTGATGAAGCAATCATACGCTATATGAGAAAGAAACATAATCTTCTGATTGGAGAAAGAACCGCAGAAGATATTAAAATAAAGATAGGAACTTGTTTCCCTCTTGCTCAAAATGATACCATGGATGTAAGAGGACGTAACCTGGTTACCGGTCTTCCAAAAACGGTAACAGCATCTTCCGAAGAGACAGAAGAGGCATTAAGAGAAGCAACTCTTCAGATTGTAGAAGCAGTTCACAGTGTGTTGGAGAAGACACCGCCGGAACTTGCAGCGGATGTGGCAGACAGAGGAATTGTATTAACCGGAGGCGGAGCATTGCTTCGTGGTCTGGAAGAATTGATTGAAGATAGAACCGGAATCAATACAATGACATCAGAAGAACCTATGACATGTGTTGCAATCGGTACAGGTAAGTATGTAGAATTTTTAGCAGGTAAAAGGGACGAATAATTATTGGTTTAACAATACAAAGGAGTACTGCATATGGTAAAAGGATTATATACTGCGTATACGGGGATGGTGAATCAGCAGAACAGATTAGATGTATTAACCAACAATCTGGCAAACTCTGCAACGAATGGATTCAAAAAAGAAGGAGCGACATCGCAATCCTTCGCTGATACTTTAGCAATTAAGATTAAAGACACGTCTGATTATAGCCTGCCTAAGAAACTGGGAGATATCAGTCTTGGAGTAAAAATCGGAGAGAATTACACCGATTATGGACAGGGCTCCTTTCGTGTAACAGACAATATATACGATGTGGCACTGGATGGGGATGGATTCTTTGCAGTTTCATTCACCAATAAAAATGGAGAAACATCTGTAAAGTATACGAGAGATGGTGCTTTTACCGTAAACCGGGAAGGGTATCTTGTAACAAAAGATGGAGACTTTGTTTTGAATCAGGCAGCAGCCAATGCATCGAATCCAGGACAGGCGGGTTATGTAAGGGTAGATCCAAATGTATCCCTTGTAATGGATGAACAGGGATATCTGTACCAGAACGGTGCACAGATTGGGCAAATTGGCGTAGTTGATTTTGCGGATTATGATTATCTGGAGAAATATGGAGAGAATATGTGTGAACTGACCGAGGGTGGTCAGTTGCAGCAATCCAATGCTAAGGTAGTACAGGGATCGTTGGAAATGTCCAATGTAAATGTAGTTTCTGAAATGGTAGAGATGATAACCATATCAAGAGCCTATGAGAGTAACCAGAAGATAATACAGACAATTGATTCAACATTAGAGAAAGCAGTTAACAACATTGGTAAATTGTAGGAAGGGGCGGCAATAATATGATGAGATCATTATGGTCTGCTGCATCAGGAATGATTTCCCAGCAGACAGCAGTTGACACAATTGCAAATAATCTTGCAAACGTAAATACAACGGGGTATAAAAATGAAAAGGCTGAGTTTAAATCTCTGCTGTACCAAACGCTTCAGACACGGACCACATCTGCAAATGGTGAGGAGAAGCCAATTCCGGCACAGGTAGGACTTGGAACCAGAGTGTCAGCGGTTACATCTGATTTTAAGCAGGGGCCACTGACAGAAAGTCAAAGTGACAGTGCTTTTGCACTGGAGGGAGAAGGTTTCTTCGCAGTGCGTGGAGAAGATGGAAATACTTATTACACCCGTAATGGAGACTTTAAGTTTAGTATAGGTCAGGACAACTCTGTGAGCCTTGTTACATCAGATGGATATGCAGTTCTGGATTCCAATGGAAATTCCATTACAATCCCGGCTGGTGTTAATACCAGTAAACTGGTAATAAGTACAGATGGACAGTTTGGATACCAGGATGCAGTGGGGAATTACATACCATTGAATCAGCAGATTGGCGTATATCAGTTTAATAACCCGGCAGGTCTGGAGAAAATGTCTGGCAGTCTTCTGGCAGCAACGGATGCGTCTGGGGAAGTGCTTAACGAAGCCACTGAAAATAACATTACAAAAAGTAAAGTACGTGCAGGATTTTTAGAAGGTTCTAATGTGCAGGTGGCAGATGAAATGGTGAATTTGATTGTGGCACAGAGAGCTTATGAAATGAATTCCAAGGCCATTCAGGCAGCAGATGATATGCTTGGACAGGCGAACCAGTTGAAACGATAGTACATAACCAGAAAGAAGGGTGTATATGAGTCTTACTGTAGATAATATAAGTGCAATGTATAATACCAATAATATTTCCGATAGAACCAATAAGCTGCAAGACACGTTGCAATCAGACTTGTCAACGGCAACAGATGATGAGTTGATGGACGTATGCAAAGAATTTGAGTCATATTTTACAGAGCAGATGTTTAAGGCAATGCAGAAGATGGTGCCGGAATCAGGAGATGAAATTTCGGCTTCTACCAAACAGATGCAGGATTATTACAGAGAACAGATGGTTCAGACCATGGCTCAAAATTCTGTGGATGGTGAAGGCCTGGGAATTGCTCAGGTATTGTATGAGCAGATGAAACGTAATTATGGATTAGAATAAGGCAGGAATACTGCATTGTAAAAAGATTTCCGCTTGCGGAAATCTTTTTATTTGATATTTTAGGATACCAGGGTCACAAAGTGAGGAGCAATCCGTAGGTATCATGTGGTCGAAATACCTTTTGACCCTGGTATCCTACTATATATAATATTTGGGAATGGAGAATGTAACAGTGGAAATATTGACGGGATATGTGGAACATATTGTATATCAGAATAAAGAGAATGGATATACGGTTCTGAATCTGGCTTGTGAAGAAGATGAGATTACTTGTGTGGGAATTTTTCATGGGATTTCCGAAGGGGAAAACATAGAAGCAAGAGGAGAATATACGACACATCCTTCTTATGGACTACAATTGAAAATGGAATCCTTTGAAGTGAAAGCTCCGGAAGATATCATGTCCATTGAACGTTATCTGGGATCAGGAGCAATTAAAGGAGTGGGAGTTGCCTTAGCTGCCAGAATTGTAAGAAGATTTAAAAAGGATACGTTTCGAATTATAGAAGAAGAACCGGAACGTCTGGCGGAAGTTAAGGGAATCAGTCAACGGAAGGCTATGGAAATTGCAGAGCAGGTAGAGGACAAAAAAGAATTGCGTCAGGCTATGATTTTTCTCCAGCAATATGGAATTTCCCAAACGCTGGCGGTGAAGATATATCAAGCCTATGGTCAGGAGGTATATGGGATTTTAAAAGAAAATCCATATCGTCTGGCGGATGATATTCAGGGCGTGGGGTTTCGTATTGCAGATGAAATAGCCTCTAAAGTTGGCATACATACCGATTCGGATTTTCGTATTCGAAGTGGAATTTTGTATGCACTGATTCAGGCATCGGCAGAAGGACATACCTGTCTGCCTGTAAAGACA
>CAZUKR010000093.1:0-10547 GCA_964620885.1 uncultured Eubacterium sp. | reverse complement strand
TAGCCAGACTTTTCGAAGTCTGGCTATTGTTTTTTGCACAAAAACGGAGGTGTGCACTAATTACTTAGTGCGACACCCCCGTTTTTTTAATGAAGCAAATAAAATTTTATAACATTCTATTGACATTTATTACGTTTGACGATATAGTATTATTACGGTAACCGATATAGCGGTGTACGTAACAAATGAAAAGGGGATAAGCAAGTGGCGGAAAATAAAGAAAATGGAGCATTGACAGAAGCTGTGTATTATATACTGCTGTCCGTTTATAAACCAATGCATGGATATGCCATTATGCAGAATATTACTGCTTTAAGCGATGGCCGTGTCGTGCTTGGAGCCGGAACATTGTATGGCGCGATTAACACACTGGTAAAAAAAGGCTGGATTGAGGGTGTTGGCAATCATAACGCAAGAAAAAAGGAATACATTATCAGTGATTTAGGAAAACAGATGATTGAAAATGAAATTACGAGGCTGACTGAATTAATAGAAAATGGCAAAAATGTTACGGGAGGAATTTTTCATGGATAAAATCATATGGAAATTATATTATAATTATGAAGAAGAAGAAAAATGGCTTAATGAGATGGCGGCGAAAGGGCTTGCCTTAGTAAGCTATTCCTGGTGCCGGTATGTTTTTACAGAGTGTGAACCCGGTGAATATATTTATCGTATCGAACTGCTTCCAAATGAACTGCAGCATGAGGAAAGCCAAACATATATCGATTTTATGCAGGAAGCAGGAGCGAAGTTGATAACGTCCTATGGCCGGTGGGTCTATTTTAGAAGAAAAGCAACAGAGGGAGCGTTTGACATTTATTCTGACGCAGATTCAAGGATAAGCCATTATAAGCGGATTATGAGCCTTTGGGGTGTTATCGGCATATGTAATTTAACAGTATGGATTTCAATATTTTCTTATATAAACTTTATTGCTGGTATACTGTTAACGGGTTTATGCATCCCTTATTTGATAAAAATTCGAAAACTTAAGAAAGAAAAATTGTTGAGAGAATAATTAAAAAAAACATTATTTTGAATGGAACAGGAGGAAGTATTATGTATGATTTTTTTACAGCGGCATATCCTTGGATTTTGATGGGACTGGGTGTTGCTATTGTGTGTGCAAACGGAGAAAAAATTAATATCTATTGGAAAAAATGGAGCCAGGCATGGAATGACGATAGTAAAAAATAGCAATAATATGCTCCTCCCTGTAGCGACAGCTTTATTATGTCATCTGTCTGCTATAAGGAGGAGCCGTTTTTTACTCCGTTTATTCTTCTACCGTTATAACAGATACAGGGCAGCCTTCAGCGGCCGCCTTTGCACTGTCCAGATTTTCAGCGGTGACTTCACCATAAGCTTCCGCAAGTCCGTCGTCTGCCATATGGAATACCTCAGGACAGGTATCGGGGCAAAGACCGCAGCTGATACATCCGTCCCGGTCAATTTCTGCTTTCATCTCATCACCTCACTTATTAATTACCCGGAAACAATACAATCAAAAACATCTTAAACCGTTCCTTTGTCAAAGACAAAAAGCGTTAGGCTGTGATGCTTATTCTGAGCCAGTGTTTTGCTGACAATCTGTCCATCCAGATAAGACCTTTGCTCTGCCAGCGATACTACCTGCTCATGGGGCATATTTTTGATATATTGTACCGTAATAGTTTCCTCCTAATTTCCTAAAATATTCTTTCATTTATTATACCAATAAAAAATACTTGAGAAGACACTTATTTTTTCATAATCAGAAACCTGTCCCTCAAATATGCTGAGGTTTGCATGAGTATGCGTCATTTTTGACAAATTACGTACATATGCGTTTACCTCATACCCTTTTTCAAGAGCGTGCGATACAATGTGTTTTCCTATTCCACCAGTAGCACCAAATACTGCAATTTTCATATTTATATTCACTCCTTAATATCTTTTATTGATTTATTTATTTTAGCATAGTACAATAATGTGTAAAAGTAGAATATTCATTAACCGATTTAGGCTTTAAATTTATACCTGTTCTTGAGAGTTTAGAAAAATGGTCATTGGAATATGAAGCCACGAAGAAGTAGATAAACTGAAAATAAGCATAATGCTTATTACAATTAAAGGAGCAGAGAAAATGAACTATCAAATCGAGCAATGGCCCGCATTTAAAGTGGCGGGTATTTCAAACAGGATTAAAACGGACAGGGCTTTTGAACTTGTGCCCCAGATATGGGATAAGGCATGGAAAGATGGTACGATGCAAAAGTTCATAAAGTTTTTTCCCGATTATCGGCCTGCCGGATTTTTAGGAATCGCCGCCGGAGGTGGGTGGGGAAGTACGGATGAGATGGACTATATTTTAGCCGTTACAAACCATGTGGATACCCCAGATTGTATTTATAACCCTGCCCCTGCAGGAATGACAGAGTTCTCATATCCTGCCGCAACATGGGTTATCATCAATGCAGATGGTGAGATTCCCAAGGCAGTGCAGGATGTTTATCAGAAATTTTATTCTGAATGGCTGCCAAGTTCAGGCTATAAGCTTTCAGACTTGCCTGTATTTGAATGTTATATGCAAGAAAAACACCAAGAGGTATGGATCGCAATTGAAGAAGTATAATGAATACAGAATTATTGTCACAAATCCCCCCAAACCCATACTAGAAGCCCCTTGACACCAAACGTGTCGGGGCTTTTTTTCATTGTGACAATTGGTTTCTTGCTTGTTTTTCTATCCGGCTTCAAAATGAAAAATGTAATTAAAACATGCAAAAGAAAGGAAAAGAAAAAATGGATTTTATTGAATTATTAAAAGTAATTTTACTTGGCATCGTAGAGGGGATTACCGAATGGCTTCCTGTTAGCAGTACAGGACATATGCTTCTTGTGGACGAATTTGTTTCATTAAATATGAGTGAAGCATTTAAGGAAATGTTTATTGTTGTGATTCAACTTGGGGCGATTTTGGCTGTTGTTGTTATGTTTTGGAATAAAATATTTCCTTTTCAATTCAAAGAACGTCCTATAATTAAAAAAGATGTTATCTTCATGTGGCTAAAAATTGTCGTTGCATGTATCCCAACAGGTATCCTGGGTATTCTGTTTGATGATTTTTTAGAACAGCACTTTGGAACTGCTGTGTCCATTGCCATAATGCTTATTGTCTACGGTATTGCTTTTATTGCCGTGGAAACATGGAATAAGAAACGCACACCAAGGGTAGATAGTGTTTCGGATATTAGCTACAAAACAGCAATCATGTTTGGACTATTTCAATCCCTTGCCATGATACCCGGTACATCACGTTCTGGAGCTACCATTATAGGTGCTTTGCTTATTGGGGTGTCAAGGACAGCAGCAGCAGAGTTTTCTTTTTTTCTCTCCATCCCCACGATGTTAGGAGCAAGTACAGTAAAGCTGTTGAAGTTTGGTTTTACCTTATCCTCCCCAGAGTTAATAACCCTTGTTGTAGGTATGGTAGTGGCTTTTGCCGTATCATTGCTGGCAATTCGTTTTCTTATGAGCTATATTAAAAAGCATGATTTTAAGGTGTTTGGCTGGTACCGCATTGTACTTGGAGTTATTGTATTGGCATTTTTTACTTTGAAGGATTAGGGTGTCAAAAGGTTGATACCTACGGATTGTGCTCACGCATCTTCGCTCCGCTTCGGTCGGTGCTAAACGAGTGTCACAGGCACTCAGCACCCTAAAAACATTCGAAATCCGCCCTATTTGGGCTACTTTCTCATGTTTTGCGGGTCCCAACCTCATGTTTTTTCATGCAAGCATGAAAATCATGACCTTTTGACCCTGGTATCTTTGAAGTAAAGCTTTTTATCCTAAAGATTTCAAATTATCTCTATAGTTTTTCATCTCCTCCTCACTTACGGTTTCCAAAATATACTCCAGTTCCCCAATGATTCGTTCTTTATCTTTCGGCAAATAACCGGAAACAGGGTAAAAATTGGAAACCGTATTGGCAAACACGTGAGTTCTTATTTGTAAATTTCTAATAAAGACAATTAATTCTTCTATTCTTTCTTTTTCACCTGCCGGAGTGAATAGTCCTTGTTGGGCAAGCTGATATAGTTCAGTATCTGGAAAAAGAGTAAGTGAATCGATGGAAATAAAATAGGGATTCAATTTGCTAAATACCTTTGCGCTATTAACTGCATTTTGATACCCATTTCCTTTTCCTGCCAAGCCGGTCATATACACAAAATAGTATTCCATATGCACTTCATCTAATTTAGCACATTGCTCCAGAATATCTTTCACCAGATATCCTTTGTTGACGAAAGATAACGTTTGATTGTCTCCCGATTCTATACCAATACTAAGCCCATTCACTCCCATTGCTCTTAACTTTCTCAATTGATTCACAGATTTATTTTTAATATCTCTTATACTGGCAAACATAGCGATTGTCTGGCACTTAATCAAATAATCACGAACAGTAAGTGCACGCAGCTTTAAGTTCTCGTAGTTCATAGCAAATGGATTAGCTCCAGTCCAGAATAGACGCCTTGCATGAGGCTGGTAAGATTTTATTTCTTCCAGATCTGCTTCAAACTCTTCCAGTGGAGACATTCTAAAGCATTCATCTTTATATAGACTGCAGAATTTACATTTGTTATAAGTACAACCAGATGTTGCTTGTATAATACATGAACTAGCTTCATAAGGGGGGCGCCAGGTTCGTCCGGTAAAATGCATGGCTCATTTCCTCCTTTTCTTTTTCTGATTAAATCATATCATTGTACAATAAAAATAGAAGTACTTAACTTTTTTGTAGTACCCTGCAAAATACCGTACATTGATTATATGTATCTATTTATATATAATAAAATAAAGGAAGGAAACAGCATGAAGAAAGATAAAAATACAATTCAAAGATGTTTGACCATTTCCACCTTACAGAAAATGTTAGGAGGGAAATGGAAAATTGAAATTCTCTATTATATTTCATTTCAAAATATTCGTCGTTTCGGTGCACTGCGCCGCAGTATCGGAGAGATTACAGAGGGTTCTTTAACAAAGCAATTGCGTGAGTTAGAAGCAGATGGCTTTCTGCATAGACATGATTTTAAAGAGGTTCCTCCCAGAGTAGAATATACGTTAACCCAGTTAGGGGAAAGCTTTATTCCCGTTTTAGAATATATGAAAAATTGGGGAGAGGAACATTTGAGTCAAATATATGGTGATAATGGAGTGAAAGAATTATGAATCATATATTAATTGTTGATGATGATATATATATTGGAAATATGATGGAAGAAATACTTGTGAAAGAAGGCTGCCGTGTTTCACGTGCATATTCGGGAACAGAAGCAGTCCTTGTTCTGCTTGATTTAATGCTGCCGGGTCTAAATGGTGAAGAGGTATTACCGCACATAAAAGGGATACCGGTTATCGTAATTAGTGCAAAGGCAGATGTTGAGAATAAGGTGGATTTGCTGCTTGGCGGTGCGGCGGATTATGTTACAAAGCCCTTTCATCAAAAGGAGCTTTTGGCAAGAATTGCCGTGCAGCTGCGCAATGCTTCCACAATGAGCAAACCTGCTGTGATGACTTTTGGTGATTTAACGCTGGATACGGACAAACATATCCTTACGGTCAGTGACCGTGAAATAAAGTTAAGAAGAACAGAGTACGGCGGTATATTGAAGTTATCAAGAATCGGGCTGAGTTAATGAAGCAGTTGACGGAAGAACTTTTTCGCTACTCTATTATAATTGCAACAGAAAGCAATATTACAGAAGAACCTGTTGTTATCAACAGCGTACTATCGGTATAGTGATGGCGATTTGGATGTTACGTTATTGGAAACGGGGGAAATTATTTTTTCTAATACAGCTTCCGGCTTGAATGAAGTTCAGGTTGGTAAGCTGTTTGACCGTTTTTATACAGTTGAAGCTGCCAGAAAATCAACGGGATTAGGGTTATCCATTGCGAGAACCCTGGTGGAACAGATGCAGGGGACAATTTCTGCAGCTTATCAAAACAACAGACTAAGCATTTCTATTCAGTTTCCCCATATTTCAAAGGTAAAATAAAGGTTTATGTCAGTATAAACGATAAGATAAGGATGGAAATGTTGATTAAGAAATATATCTTTGACAGCAGATTTTTCTTTGTTAATTGTAAATATAAAATCAGCCAGGTTAATATAACCATTGCTCCACCAATCAATATTAACTTCTTTAATCCACTACCCAGCAAAAATGCAAGAACTACACTTATTAGAATTACCACAAGGGAGGGAAAAAAGGAAAATTGAATTAAGATATCCCTTTTCTTCATGGGCAGGAACAATCCGTTTTTTGCTTTTTCCATTATACTATCCAACTGCTCAATCATACTTTGTAATGACAACCGGTATACTGCCATCATTCCAAATAGCAAAAGGGCATATCGTATTTCTTTTTGGTTTAGAAGTGGAAAGGACCAGAAAAAAGGCAGTTTATAGATTGCAAATAAGATGCAGAACATAAAAGTCCCAACCAAAATCATTATGGAACTCAGACGGAAAATAGAAGTCCCTGCTTTCCATGATAAAGGGTATTTTCTGCCCAACTTTGAAATTTGTTTCTGCCCTGTTACTTTGCGCAATTTTTTCTCACTTGCAAATTGTTTCAGCAGAACCTCATTATTATAATTTTGTGCAGTTAGAAGATTTTCGGTAAACCTCATCTCTTCCTCAAATTGGTTCCAGTCCAGTTTTAATAGAAAAAAGGCATGGATATATAAAACCATAAATATCCCAAGACTTATTATGATAAGCCAGGGTATCTGATAGGAAAGAAGAAAGATGCCTGTGGCTAAAATCCATAGGGCAAACATTTTTCCTTTACCATGATGTCTATGGTAAATTTCCCAGCGCAAAAGGGAAGTAATTTCCAGAAACAAAAATAACATTCCTGCTATTTCAAAAAATAACTTGTCTGCCAGAATCCCTCTGATACTGCAAGATAAAAATAATACGACAAAAAGATGTTTGATTGCTGTTCCTACGTATTTTAAGCGGATCATCTTTTTTATCTGGGACTCTGTAAATAGATACAATGTCACTGGTTTTATAATAATTAAAGGTTTTGTATTGCGAAAACAAGTGCAGAGTGAAAAGAGAACCATCAATAATTTCACAGTAATCAGCAATTTCTCATTCACTGCCTTCATGTCATAGATAACAGGCAGGACATTGTAGATGAGCTGGTATCCAATAAAAATGAACACCACAATTAACGATACCAATGGTATCCATAGATTGGAAATCAGGCGTCTATATTCCCGGATGCGGTTTATCATCAACATTCTATAAGTATAAATACAAACACCTCCCATCAGCCAATTAGTGTCAGGTATATCTCTTCTAATGATTTTTCAGAAGGAAGGCCAAACTGGGCAGTAATCTCGGATTTTGTTCCAGAAGCAATCACGCTGCCTTCGTTTAAGATAACATACCTGTCGCATATTTCTTCCGCCATATCCAAAAGGTGGGTAGAAATCAGGACCGCCTTCTTCTCCTGACACATCTGTTTTAAAAGTTTCTTGAATATACTGATCTGTTTGGGATCCAGACCATTAAATGGTTCGTCAGCCAAAAACAATTTATATTCCCGTAATAATGAAATCGCAATCATCAGCTTTTGCAAAGTGCCTTTCGAAAGCAGACCCGGCACTTTATAGATATGTTCCGTCAATTCAAGAAGCTGGATTAAGTATTGGATATCTACTTTGGAGGCTGGATAAAGTGCTTTTACAAAATTCAAATGTTCCAACACCGTAAGCTCTTCGTAATACAGTGGTGTATCTGGAATATAAGCCACAGGAAATTCTGTTTCATCCAGTTTGTTAATGTTTTTACCTCCAAGAAGAATTTCGCCATTTTGAGGCTTCAACCTCTTTATAATATTACGGATTGTGGTTGTTTTACCCGTTCCATTAGAACCGATTAATCCTGTAATTTCTCCGGAACTTACCCCAAAAGAAATATTCTTTAGTACAGGTACTTCATCATAAGAGAAGCTGATATTTTTCAATTCCAAGTACATAATTTATCCCTCCCGGTATACCCCTTTTACTTTAAGTATAGATGCTGGCATAAAGATGTCAACAATTTCTATTCTAAAATCATATTGTTAAGAGGGTTTCCCGGTGGAACAATTGGCATTACATTTATCTCTCTATCAATAATAAATTCAATTACGGTAGGAGCTTTTGTGTTAGTTTTTGCTTCTAATAAAGCAGTTTTGATTTCATCTGCCTTTGTAACACGTATCCCTTTTGCCCCATAGCTTTCCGCTAACTTGATAAAATCCGGAGTATATTGGGGGCAGCATTTATTTGGAGTATTGCAGTCAATATCACAGCTTTTTCGATAACGCATACATGTACTGGAATATCTTTTATTGTAAAACATTTTCTGCCATTGCCTGACGTTGCCTAAATATCCATTATTCAGTATGCAGATAATAATAGGTAGTTCGTTTACAATGGCAGTAGCCATTTCCTGGATGTTCATCTGCATACCGCCGTCACCGGAAATAACGATAACGTCTTTTTCGGGATTGCCAATTTTAGCCCCAATAGCGGCAGGAAATCCATAGCCCATTGTTCCCAATCCCCCAGAAGTTAGAAGTTGTTTTTTACTATTTAAGTCAATAAACTGTGTTGCCCATAATTGATTCTGGCCTACATCTGTAGTAATAATAGCTTCCTCAAAAAGGCTGTTAATAGTCTGCATAATCTTTTGCGGGGACAGACCTGTGTTTTTCATATTAATAGGATGCTTCTGTTTCAATAAATCAATTTCTTTGACCCATTCATCAATGTTCAAAGGAGCTGCCTTTTTTAACAGTTCACAGATGGCTCTTTTGGCATCTGATACGATAGGAATATCTACAGCAATATTTCTTGAGATAGAAGCGCTGTCAATATCAATATGAATCACAGTTGCATTAGGAGCAAATTCATCTATTTTTCCTGTGATACGGTCATTGAATCTTGTGCCAATTGAAAAAAGTACATCACAGTCGCTAACAGCTGAATTTGCAGCGTAACTGCCGTGAATGCCAATATTACCAATATATAAATTATGAGTAGATGGAATGGCCCCTTTGCCCATGATGGTTGTAACTACCGGCACCCCGGTACGTTCCGCCAATTCTGTCATTTCATTACCTGCATGGGCAATATTGACTCCACCCCCAACCAAGAAGACCGGCTTTTTCGCTTTATTTAAAACCTTTAATGATTTTTTGATTTGTCCCATATGAACAAAAGTATTAGGCTTATAGCTTCTGATATTTATATTATCGGGATAAAAATCACTACCTAATTTGGTCTGTATGTCTTTTGGCAGATCAACCACCACAACTCCCGGCTTACCGGTCTTGGCAATGTAAAAGGCTTTTTTAATTGTTTTGGCTAAATCTTCCCGTTTTCTTACGGTGATTGCATATTTTGTGATACTTCTTGTGATTCCAACGGTATCTACTTCCTGAAATGCATCATTACCAATCAGATTTGTAGAAACCTGGCCTGTAAAACAAACCAATGGAACGCTGTCATAATTAGCGGTAGCAATTCCTGTGACAAGGTTCGTTGCCCCCGGCCCGCTGGTTACAAGACACACGCCAACTTTACCGGTGGACCGGGCGTATCCATCTGCTGCATGAACTAATCCCTGTTCATGGCGGGGCAAGAGAACATCTATACTGTGTTCACCATAAAGAGCATTGAATAAATCAATCGCCTGCCCACCGGGATATGCAAACAGCACATCTACGTTTTCCTTTTTTAATGCTTTCACAAATAATTCTGCACCTGTTATATCCATAATGTAACCTCCTGTGAGTGCGTGTGCTTGCATGCATTGTTATTATTTTTTATGGTACTGCCTCTAAAGAAGAGATAGTACCAATTATGCTATAGCTGGGGAATTCCATTACAGAATACTTCAACCGTGTTTTTTATATAGTCTGCCTGCTTTACCGCAGATAACCCGTCATCAAAAGAAGCTTTTAGAAAAGTATATCCAAAGGTTGAAGAAAAGAATGACATTGCCAGACAATCAAAATGTAAATGGGGCAGTTTTCCCATTTCCTCCATCTTATAAAAATAAGCGAGCAATGACGATAAGAACGCCTGTGGAACTTTCATAATTAACGGTGCGGTTTCATCATATATTTGTGGTGCTCTTAGACCAATGGACAGGTTTACAAAATCTTTTGACATTCTATTAAGGTATTCTGTCATAAACATTTCTAAATCGGGTTTTAATTCCCAAACAACATTTTGAAATGCTTCAATCGTGACATTACCTCTCCATTTTTCCTGTTCAACACCTTTTAATACAATATCCTTTTTATTCTTAAACTTGCGGAATAAGGTACATTCATTGACACCAGCCACTCTTGCAATATCTTTTGTAGTGGTGGCAACATATCCTTTATCCCGTATCAGACTCATCATCGCATCTATGATTTTTTGACTTGTTTCATCCATAACAATCCTCCATGCAAGTGCTTGCTCTCATATTATCATTT
>CAZUKR010000092.1:0-10666 GCA_964620885.1 uncultured Eubacterium sp. | reverse complement strand
TAGCCAGACTTTTCGAAGTCTGGCTATTGTTTTTTGCACAAAAACGGAGGTGTGCGCTAATTACTTAGTGCGACACCCCCTTTTTTTATTATAGGAAGGACCTTGTTACACAAAAGTATGAAAGTCCGCGATTTTCTATACCGCCATAATAATTCCACCATCACTGGCATACAAACTGCTAATTCCTGCCGTATCTAATACAAATACATCTTTGAAAATACCCAGTTTTTTCACCTTTTCCATAACATTTTCTGCCCGTTCCGGACAATTGCAATGGGAAATTGCCAATATCTTCTGCTCCGGATTCTTTGTCTTTGCCGTTATACCTGCAATCATCTTATCCAGCGCTTTTCCCATGCCCCTTGCCTGATCCAGCTGACAAATAGATCCTTCCGGTGTAGATCCCATCACAGGCTTAATATTCAATGCACTTGCTACAAAAGCTTTTATATTACTTAATCTTCCATTCTTACGAAGAGCTTCCAATGTTTCTAATACAAAATAGGTATTCTGCCCTGCAATAAAAGCATCCACCTTTTCTATTACTTCTTCAAAACTGCATCCTGCTTCTTCAAACTCCTGAATTTTCATAGCTATCAGCGTTTCACCTACGGATGCAGATTTAGAATCAAACACATGTATCTGCTTCTCTCCCTTTTCTTCCAGATAGAGATTCCTTCCAAGTTCTGCACTATTATAAGAACCGCTAAGCTGTGCGGACAAGGTTACTGCATATACATGCTCCGCTTCACAATCATATGCTTCCATATAGCTCTCAGGAGAAGGGCAGGCAGACTTCGGACAATTTGGGCTTTCCTTCACTTTTCTTAAAAATTCCGTCTGATCAAATGTCTCATCATCTACCACATGGTAACTATCCACAAAAAGCTCTAATGACACCGTTTGAAAGTGTTTATCTTCCTTTAACTTTACCGGCAGTTCACAACAGCTGTCTACTACAATTTTATAGCTCATTTTCTTCCTCCTGAATATTTCTGCTTATATAGTATTCTTTCTCATTCCATTTCATATTCAAAATAACATCCCAAAACATTGCAATTCCTTTATGTAGTTTTGGATACTACTTAATACTAGCATAAATATCCAGGTTTGAAAAGCATTTTTTCATTTCTGAAAGCAAAAACTTATTTCCAGCCATATATCATCTGTCATATAACTGATTTGCTTTGCCTCCTGGCAATATAATGCAATATTTCCTTCCTCTATTAGATAGACCAGCGCCTGATCATATAATTCCTTATCTGCAAAACGCATTGTAAGAACGTCCTGTTTTTCCCATCCCTCGGAAATATATCTGCCAATCTCTCCTGTATCCCACTGTTCTATATATTTTCCATCTTTTCTAAAATAGTTGTTTTCCACTGCTGTACAATCCGGCAATTCCATTTCTCCATCCGGAATATGGCTGCGCAGCATTTCTTCTGAAGTCATTGCCATATACTTGTAATCCACAAAACTTTTCTCTATTCCGTCTCCATTCGTATACTTTCCGCTTCCCCAGGTTACATCCATATAATAATATTCCCCATCCATCTGAAAAAAATTCCATGCATGTGCCTGACCCAATGCCTCACCTGATACAATTACACTTTCTATTCCAAGCTGTCTCATTAAATACTGCACTGCACAGGCATAGCCCTGACAAACGGTTTGGCCATTTAGAAATACACTGATAATATTCTGGCTATTCTCTGCCCCCTCTACATATTCTGTATTGGTGCTGAGAAGACTATAAATGTATTTTACCTTATCATAATCTGTATCACTTATAGAAATTCCATCCAGCCATTGCTCCACTACTTCATCAATCTGTTTCTGAATCTCCTGTCGTTCCTCCTCCGTCAAGGTATAAGTTGGGGCAAACTCCAGCCCGATAATTTCTTCCCCTTTGGTATATCGCGTAAACATATAACCGCTTATCCAAAATAGCCCGCCATAGTCTGCACATACTGCCGTATATGCCTTACGCATTGTCTTATTGTCAGTACAGGACAGCATTATCTTTTCCTGATGGTTCAAGATTGCAGACAGCATTTCATCATATACCTGCTGCTGCTCCCCTGACAATCTTTCATAGGCATACTTTCCCTCTGATATATGGGCAA
The DNA here is from genome assembly GCA_964620885.1 of uncultured Eubacterium sp. Lineage (GTDB taxonomy): Bacteria > Bacillota > Clostridia > Lachnospirales > Lachnospiraceae > Petralouisia. The sequence goes on along the minus strand of CAZUKR010000092.1, from coordinate 8,540 downwards.
CCTGATCCGTTTCCCCCTCTGCCCCGGCCTGCTGATTCTGCTGGCTGACCCGTCTTGTTTCCAGCTCTTTAGCCGGTGTACAAGCCATTATTTGTTGGCATAGGATACACAACACCAGCATCCCTGCCAGATGCCTTCTGCTTTTTCCCTTCACCCTATCTTCTCCTTCGCCTTTTAAACGCTAAAATATGCCTTAACAAGACTGGTCATAGATTCCATATCCTCTATTCCCATGGTTTCCACTGCTGAATGCATTGCAAGCAGCGGCACACCTACGTCAACCGTACGTACCGGTAAAATACTGGATGCAATAGAACCAAGGGTTCCTCCTCCCGGCATATCGGAACGGTTTACAAACTTCTGATATGGTATCTCTTCTTTTCTGCATATCTGTTCTACAATTGCAACTGCTTCACAATCGGTTGCATAAGACTGTGAACTTGCTTCCTTAATACATATTCCCTTTCCCAGTACCGGCTTATTAGTAATATCCATTTTTCCGGTCTTATTTGGATGAAGTCCATGGGCAACATCTACAGATAACAAGAATGCATCGTACAGACTTTCCTTCGTCTGTATCCCAGTCTTTCCAAAGCTATCATAGATTTTTTCCAGTACATTCACCAACAGCAAAGAACCCGCTCCCTGTTTGGTGCGGCTGCCGACCTCCTCATGATCAAACAAAGCAATTACATTTATCCCCTTTTCCCGTTCTCCCTCTATCAGTCCGGTTAACAAGGCCTGTACAGAAGTAAGATTATCAAGGCGGGGAGATAAAAGGAATTCTTCCTTCATGCCAAATGTGACAGGCTCCTCCATACAATATATCCAGAGCTCATAGTCTAGAATATCTTCTGGTTTTATTCCCTCCTGAACCGCAAGAAAGTTCAAAAATACCTGTTTCTCATTTAGTTCTTCTTCAATCAGCCCAACAATAGGAAGCATATCAGTCTGACGGTTTAGCTCCACTCCCTTATTCACTTCTCTATTCATGTGAATTGCCAGATTCGGAATGGACATCAATGGCTTTTCCAAGGAAATATAACGCATATCAGGATGCATCACATCTTCACTTTTTACTGCTATACGGCCGGATATACTCAAAGGACGGTCCATCCATGTATTTAAAATAGCACCTCCATACACCTCCACATTTACCTGTGCATAGCCCCCTGACATTACATCCGGATTCGGCTTGATACGAAAACACGGAAAGTCCGTATGGGCTGCTGCAATCCGCAGATTATCCTTAAAATCTACACATTTTCCAACCTGAAAGGCAAATAAGGTAGTATCAAAGTGTTTCATATAGTATCTGCCGCCCTTTTTCAACTCCCAGCTTCTGGAGAAATGTAATTCCTCAAAGCCTGCTTCCGCCAGTTGGTCTTCTGCTTCTTTTACTGCCATAACCGCACTGGTTCCCTTCTTCAGTAATTGTATTAAGTTCTCTGCTGCCTGTGCCATAATTACCTCCTGTACTGCCTTATCGTTCTCTTTTTATTCTTTTCTTACTATACTATAATTATTGACTTTTTTCCAGTATTCTAATTACGGTACTTATATTTTATAAAAAACAATAAATGTCAAAAATACTCCTATGTTATACTCTCTTTTTATAGTATATTATTATAAAGAGGAAACTAAAGAAAAGGAGAGTTATGTTATGAATGATTTTTTTTCGGCGAAAACACAAACCGCCATCTCTTATATTTGGATGCAATATCAACCTGATAAAATAACCCAGGGAAAGCAGCTCTTAGAAGAAGCTGTTCAGGAAGGAGATGTGGAGGCATATTGTTTTCTTGCACGCACCTATCTTCCGGGTACACTTCTTTGGCGGTCCGCAGGTCTCTGTGAGGATAGCAACATGGCGGCTGATTTACTTCTGGAAGGTGCAGAAAAAGGCAGTGCCTGCTGCATCTTAACTATGTTGCAATATGAAGCACTTGCTCAGGAAGTGGAACAGAGAATATCAGAGGAGGCGCAAAAAAACGCTTATGAGACTGTTTATCAGTTTGCACAGGGGGGTCATGCATTCTGCCAGATGCTGATAGGTATGTGTTACTATTGGGGCGGGTATTCCCGAATCTTCAAAGATAACGATTTGTCTGATGATGATTTAGAACAATTTGCTGCTGAATGGTTTGAAAAAGCTGTTTTGGGAGGCGTAACCGCCGCTTTGATTAATTTATATTCCATTTATGAAGAATCCTCTCTTCCCGACTATGATGAGGGGAAAATTATGGAGCTTATGGAATATTCCGCTGAAAAAGGTGACCCTATGTGGCAGGATTCCTATGCTGACATGCTGTTTGACGAAGAAAGATACGAGGAAGCTGTTTACTGGTATGAAAAAGCTGCCGCGTCCGGTGAAGTAAGTTCTTATTTCGATGCCGCCCTTATGTATGAACTGGGAGAAAATGTTGAGAAAAACAATAGCAAAGCCGCAGAACTTTATGGAAAAGGTGCAAAGCTTGGACATGCAGACTGTATGGCTGGTTTGGGAAAACAATTTCTACATGGATGGGCTCTTCAAAAAGATGAAACACAGGCTTTCTACTGGTTTCAGCAAGCTGCTGAACTAAATTCAGAACTGGGAAAAATGTATCTTGGTCATTGCCTTATGTATGGAATTGGTACCAGAAAAGAGGAAGAAAAGGGGAATGATATGATATGGGACGCATTACGTTACAACTTCCCCGGAGATGAAGATGAACAAGATATGGTAGACGGCTCTGCATTCGATTTTGATGTAGATATTATGCAGATTTATTTAGATATTGCAGATTCCAGCGAAAAGGGAATTGGATGTTCAAAAAATACCCATGTAGCCGGATTTTATTTTAACATGCTGGCATATTGGGGTGTTAAAGAGGGAATAGAACGTAGTGCACACTATAAGAAAAACTGGCGCGGAAAATGGAAAAAAGTAGACTAGGAAATTCGGGAGGAATGAAATTTGTATACTACTAGATGTTTGAAAAGGCAAAGCCGAAAGAACTTTTTCAATCTGATCAAAGGCATTGCATTGTTAATTTTAGGCACATGGATTGGAACTATGCTGGTGATAGATGGCCCCGGCAAAAGGACTCAGCATGGTTCAAAATACAGCCTTTCCAATATGAGCAATGAAATATTCTATTACTTTATGGATAATAATGACAGTTTTGAACAAATAGCTCCTAAGCTGATGGCCGGCCTTATGTTTATTACAGCATTCATTGGACTCTTTCTTGTTTTAAGAGGACTGTGGCGTATTCCCAAATCACACTCCATACTTGGAAAATCCGTACTAAAACAGGCAAAGACTTATGAAACTTTAAATGATCTGCTGGAAACTATAAATGCAGATATGGAACGTGGGCATGAGCAGTATGAAAAGGTTTTTATCGGACGAGAATGGGTTCTGGCAGAAGAAGCAATGCGAATCTCTAATATACGGGGTATTTTTACCATTACCCTCAGAAAAAGTGATAATGCCTTATGCCTTGTAGATGAAAAAAACGAACTATTGACCGAATCATTTATCGGTTTTGATGACATGTCTAAGGCTGTAGATTTATTGAAGGAACAATGTCCTGACGCAGAATCAGGAACTTATGAAGCCTATAAAGCATTCCTTGCAAAAGCTTACGAAGATGATGATGATAAAGAGAATACAACCGTACTGGGTGAAGGGGAAGATGAAACTTTTATCCAGCTTTCCTCTGACATTGTCTCCAGCCTGCATGTAAGCAAAAAAGTCCCAACTTCAAATTTCACTTGGGAGGACATCTCTTCCTCTTTGGATAATATTGCTGAAAATGAAAGTGTGAATATCACGTTTCCAGGTGATGGGGTAACCATTTCCTATATGGATGTAATACGTCTCGGATGTCTCAGAACAGAGGACGGCCTCTTCCAGATGTTTGTAGATTACATAGGTGTCAGCAAAAATCTTCACGCTATCAAACAATTTGAAAAAGAGGATTGCCGCCGTATTCTGGCCTGTCTTTATAATGAAAAAAAGATAATAGATTATTCCGACTGGAAGGTTAAAAAGGGATTTCTTGCTGAGGCATAATTCTAGAATGCCGGTTTGCTACTTAACATGTTAGCATACCGGCATTTTTAGTTAATCATGAAATTCAAACCACTACCTTCTATCATTTCACGACCAGTTATATATAAAAAAAGGATGCTCTGAATTTCTTCAAAACATCCTTTTGGGGAAATATATTAAGGTAATACCCACATCCTTATTCCATTATCCTGCTTTTCTTCCGCAGTTTATATAATTATCTTTGCTCCGTTTATTTTGTAATAACTCCAAGATCTTCCTTTTGTACTCCTCATCTTCCGTAATCCTAGATAGACTTATCAGACGATATCTATCTAAATGATAGGGAATACTTTTGTGAATTGCCAAATCCACCAAATACTTAGCTGATTTAAAACTATTTAGATGCGTGTGACCGTCTTTAAACTTCTTTATGGTATTGTGAATTATAAAACCTCCAGAAGCCTTGTAAATATTATAGTTCTGCTTGCTGCAAACCTGATTCATGCTTCCACATCCTGTTCTGTAATATAATAGTTTTATTCTGATACCTTATGAAGTTGTTTGTTCATTCTATAGGTACCATATATTGGAATTATATTCTTCTTATTCCTACATATGCTATCTATATTTAAAATATACACATTTTCATTTAAATTGTCAATACTTTCTGATAAATTTCAATTATCTCTTTAAATGTTTGCCTATTCTTCTTATTTCTCACATAAATCTATCATTAAATTTACATAGATTTTTCCAAAATGCCATGTTATACTTTCTTAATAATACTGTAATCGAGGAGGACACTATGACTGCATTAAAAATTATAAATGTAAAAGAATTTATGAATACACTTTTGCTATCAGAGACATTTGACCATTTTATGCTTTCTGAAGCCTCTATTACTACCTTTGCAACTCTAATTTTAGACGGACATTCGTGTACTGATTTCTTCAGTCCTGAAGATGAAGGACTTTCCCAGATTGGTGATGAGTCCTTTGTTCCCTTTTCACTCTTACGCCCCTTCTGTCTGGATTTTATTAAGGGAAAGCGTACTCCGGTTTCCTTTAAATTTGTATTTTTACTTTCAAAAGAAAATCAGCAGAAAACGCTGCTTTCTCTTCACAGCACATTTGCACCGGAAGATATCTCCGGTATGTATCTGAATTTGAAGTATCAGGATGGTCAGATAACATGCACTACCGGTATTTCCTATCAGATTTTTTCCATGGATAAGTCCCTGGAACACGCGTGGGATGAGCTGATTATGCGGTTCTTTAAAGGTCATGGAATCATGTACGAGTCCCTCACCTAATTTTTTTGCAAGTTTTGTTACAATATTCCTTTACATTTATAAAGTAATGTGCTATTCTTACAATATGTTGCAAAGCAGCATATATTATTTATTTTGGAGGTACTGACATGCAAGGTACAGTAAAATGGTTTAATAACCAAAAAGGATACGGTTTCATTTCTGATGAAGCTGGAAACGACGTATTTGTTCACTATTCTGGATTAAATATGGATGGTTTCAAAGCCTTAGAAGAAGGCGCTACTGTTGATTTCGAAGTTACCGAAGGTTCTAAAGGACCTCAGGCTGTAAACGTAACTATCGTAGCCTAATTTAATCCGGTTTTCGCAATGTACCTTTGTCTCTAATATATAAATTTCGATTTTTTATTAAGATATAAGATATTGATGAAACGCAAGTGATTAGAAAGAAGAGGATGTTTTATACATCCTCTTTTTTGTTCCCTTTAAATGTACTAATTATTCATTTTTCCGTAGTTCAAATTGTTTAACCAGGCTATCCATGTTGGAAGCTTGCGCCGAAAGTTCTTCACTGGTTGCAGAGGTTTCTTCTGCGGTAGCAGAATTGTTTTGAATTACGCTTGATATCTGTTCTACTCCCTGATTAATCTGACTAATGGCATCGGCCTGATAATCAAATGCTAAAGCAACTTTTTCTACAGATTTAACTACTTCATCAATCCTTGTAATAATTGCTTGTATGGTGGAAGAAGTCGTATCTACCATTTTACTACCCACACTGACTTCATTGAGTGCCGCATCTATTAATATTCTTGTATCTTCAACCGCTTTAGCACTTTGTTTTGCAAGCTTTCCGATTTCACCAGCCACAACAGCAAACCCTCTGCCTGATTCTCCGGCTCTGGCCGCTTCAATAGAGGCATTTAAGGAAAGAAGGTTGGTTTCATCAGCAATTTCTTCAATTGAACCAATAATATTTCCGATTTCTTTGGATGCATCGCTGATTTTTTCCATTGCCTCAACCATATACTGTATTTGAGTACTGCTTTCCTGAGCCTGCTTACCGATAATTTTGGCTTCATCACTGGAATGAGCAGCTTCTTGAGAGTTTTCCTCTGCCTTATCAGTTACGTCCGATACTGTCGCAAGCAATTCTTCAATTGCACCTGCCTGATCGGTTGATCCTTCGGCAAGATTAATTGCTGCACTTGCCATTTGTTCCGCACCTATAGAAACCTGATGTGCTGTTTCATCTATTTCCATTAACGTAGTACTTAAGGAACGGTTCAGTCTTCTCATAGATGAAAGGATGCTCTCATAGTCTCCTATGTAGACATGTTCTGCCTGAGTATTTAATGCAAAATTACCATCTGCCATTTCCCCCATCAGATAACTGATGTCACCAATAATAGTATTCATACTCGTTACAATGCCTGAAGTCGCTTTTGCTAATATAGCTGTTTCATCATTAGAGTCAATGTTAACAATAGGGGATTTCAAATCTCCCTGGGCTAATAGATCCAATCTATCGGCACATTTTTTAATCGGACTGCCAATATTTTCAGCAATTCTCCGAATAATGAAAAAGGCAATCACTAACGCAACGGCCACGATAACAGCCGTAAGAATAATCGCCATCAATGTAGTACCCATAAAATCGCTGGTCAAAGCTGTGATACCTATACTCCATCCATCTGTACTAGTAATAGGCGCATATGCTAAATATTTACTTTGGCCATCATACCGGTATTGGCCAAAGCCATTTTCTCCATTAATCATTTTAGTCTCTAATTCTGCAATTGCTTTCAAAGAAGAATCTGTTTTAGCCTGTTCAATACTATTGTTTTGAGACTCTACCATCCCCTCTGTAGTATGGGCTACGGCTGTTCCGTTAGCATCAATAATATAAGCACCGCTATTTTCGCTTACTCTAATTTTATCTACAATGCTGTCAAGTAAATCTTCTTGAGGAATTAATAAGACTACACCAACAATGTTAGTATTAGGAATACCCTTCTCCCACAATGGTGCAGAAATAAAAATAGATGTTTCACCAGTAGTTTTGCTGGTACTTGGTTCACTAATGTAAGTTTCTCCATTCATTGCTCTCTTAAAGTATTCCCGCTCACTTGCATCTACTTGATTAAAAATACTAATTCCATCTTCACTAAAAATATTGGCCTCTATTAAATCGTAAGTTTTTACTTTAATATCTATTAATTCTTTTTTACTTTCTAAAGAAGTTTTTTCATCAGAAAGTCTTGCGATGGATCCTATCTCATAAGCAATATTTTTGTACACCAGAGTTTCTTGTTCTACTCTCTCCGCAGCTACATTCGCCAATTGAGTTAACGTTTGATTTAACATAGCCTGAGAACTTGAATACAACAGTACGATTGCAGTTCCCCCAAGAACTAACATAGAAATAGACAATAATGCGATTACTGATACTAAAATTTTTCCCTTAATTGTTTTAATTTTTCCCATGCAATCACCCCTCTTTTGAATTTAAATGTACAAATTATCCATAGTGAATTTTTTCAAATTAATTTCATTATACAATACATACAAATATTTTTCAATTATTTTATATATTTTAATTAAATTAACTTAATTTCTGTAAAATACAAAAAAAATGAAATAGAAGGATTACTGGACAAAAGGGGCGCTTTCCAACTTTTTCCTTTTGCACGTGTGCGCATCCATCGCGGAGCATTTTTATTTATAGGAAAACCATATACTTTCACACTTTGGCGTAACAAGGTCTTTCTTATTAAAAAATGTTGCCCAGAACTAACTGGACAACACAAACACTTCTTATTATTTTAATTGACTACTTTTCTCCAAACACCACTGCCAAAATGCTTCCCAAAAAAATAAACATATCTGATATGTTAAATACAATATTGTTCAAACGTTTCCAGGGAGTACGAAAACTGAAATAATCCACCACATGCCCCTTGGCAATTCTGTCATACAGATTACTGGCTCCTCCCCCTATCATTAAGCTGATACCAATTAAAATTCCGGGATTTCTTTTATTTCGCAGGAGCAGATACCATATAATTCCCAGCACCAGCATAACTCCTCCGCAGACTGCCTTCAGCATCCCAGGGCTTTTTTCCATAATGTTCAATGCCCCGCCCTTATTGTAATATTTCCTTACTACTATGTTCCCATTACAGATTTCTTTTCTATCTGTTTCTGTTATGCGTTTATCCACATATCT
>CAZUKR010000091.1:6612-10717 GCA_964620885.1 uncultured Eubacterium sp. | reverse complement strand
GAGCTTGTGGATATTTTGGAAAATGAAATGTTACCATTTCTTGAGTCATTAAGTACAATAGTAGAAGAGAAAATGTAGAAATTTCAGAGTTATCCAAGTATAGGATAGCTCTGTTTTACTATATAAAGGTATGTAATAATTATTATGACTATATTATCCGGAACACAAGCAGGAAAGGACAGCATTAATTTGAGAGAGAATAGAAAAGAACATAAGTTAGTATCAATAATAATGCCTGCCTATAACGAAGAAAGATATATTGGGGAGGCTATTCAGAGCTTAATAAATCAAACGTACCCAAATTGGGAATTAATAATTGTAGATGATTTTTCCCAAGATAAAACAGTAGAAATTATTAATCAATATATGTCTCAGGACTCACGAATCAGATTATATAAGTTTCCTGAAAACAGAGGTGCCTGTACAGCGTTAAATGAGGCGCTTGGGAAGATGAAGGGCGATTATATCTGTTGGCTAAGTGCTGACGACAAATATAAGGCGGACATGCTGGAATCCAGTATTCTATTTCTGGCGGAACACGAAAAGATGCAGGCAGTATTTAGCAGACATGAATTCATTAATGAAGAATCAGAACTAGTGGAGGTATGGGAACCGGATGAAAGATATTTAAATATTGGACAAGAAGGCAGTGTAGAGCCATACTATTCCATGATTTTTTGGGGAAATGCGTTTAATGCATGTACTGTATTTGCAACAGCCAAAGCATTTCAAAAAGCAGGTTTTTTTAATACAATGCACCTTTATGCAGGGGATTACGATTATATGTTGAGATTAGCAGCATATTCCAATATTGGATTTTTGAATAAGGTGAATGTCCAGTCCCGTATACATAAAGGACAAGTTACAAATGAAGGAAAGAACGATATAGATGCAATTCATGTATATGAAGAAATGTTGTCAAACCATGAGGTGAGGAAAAAAATATTTCAAAAGGCAGGAATTAAAGAGGGGAGAGAGGAAATATTAGCTACATTTTCCAGCAGAGTTCGGATGTATAAGGGAATAGGTAAACAAAAAGAGGTATTAGAGTTAGAGCGTGTAATTGATAGATACCTTAGGGAATTTCCTCTCATAAAAGAGGCAGATACTTACTGTGATAAAGTAAGCAAATACATTAACCTGCAGCAATGGGAAGAAGCAGAGAAGCTGTTTCGGAAAATAACAGATGAAACAAATGCATTTATCAATAAAGAAAACTGGGGAATAATAGCAGCAAGTATACTAGAGCATAGAGAAGATTATGTAAATGAAAAAGAAATATTAGAGATCGTACTGGAAATAAATAAAGAAAATTATGAAGCGTATTATATGCTGGGAACTGTATATGAGAGAGAGGGAGATAATTTCATGGCCCTTGATAATTATGCAGCTTCTGTAAAAAACAGCAGGGATAAGGCGGCGGATTGTGCCATGTTGACTGGCAATCTAAAACGATTTATAAATGAAAAATTATAGGGAAACAAAGGAGTACATATTATGAAAAAGGCATTAGTAATCGGTGCGGCGGGAAATATAGGAAAACCATTAGTAAAATATTTAAAAGAGAAGAATTATATGGTTCGTGAAGTTGATATTAAGCCAGGCTGGCGGGAGGGTTACTATGTGGCGGATATTACAAAACCGGCAGATTTAATAGAGCCTTTTGCGTTTAATCCAGACTATGTATTTCATCTTGCTGCAATGGTTAGTAGAGTTACTTGTGAGCAGTCAGCTACGATGTGTATTGATACCAATTTGTACGGTACCCAAAATGTTATTGAGTTTACGAAAAGATGTAATGCGAAATTAATTAATTTTTCAACATCAGAAGTTTACGGACCGGATATTGAGATAATGGATGAGAATGAAAAGGTAAGTCCCAACAATCGGTATGGGCTGTCTAAGTTATTGGCGGAAGAATTAGTTGAATATGAAGTAAAACAGCATAATTTAGATGCTGTAACATTAAGACCATTTATGATGTACGATGAAAATGAAGATTTGGGGGATCATAGATCGGCTATGATTCGTTTTGCTTATAACCTGTATCATGGAATGTCTATTGAAGTTCATCGTGGAAGTGCAAGAGGGTGGCTGCATGTGTCGGATGCAGTTCGGGCGATTGAGGCTGCAACAGGGATAAATCAGTATGAGGTAATTAATATAGGAAATCCAAATGTACATTCAATAGAAGAATTAGCATTGATGGTATGTGAAGAATTAGGGGCAGATAAAAATTTGATTCATTATATAGATTTACCTCAGAGAATGACGTTGGTAAAACGTCCGACGCTCAACAAGCAGAAAGAACTGTTGAAGGTAGAGACTGAAGTGCAGTTAAAAGAAGGAGTAAAACTAGTTTGTGATATGCTTCGCAAGAGAGAATCCAAATAGAAAAGGAAAGCAATCGGATGAAACAGAGACTTTTAGAAAAAGTACATAATAAAGAGATAAAAGCTGCCGTAATCGGGCTTGGGTATGTAGGACTGCCTTTGGCTGTTGAAATTGCAAAGGCAGGGTTTGAAACCATAGGCTTTGACATTGTAGCGGAAAAAGTGAATGATATTAATGCAGGAAAAAACTATATTAGTGATGTAGAGGATGAAGATTTAAAATTGCTTGTGGAAAGAGGGAAGCTGACAGCTACGAATAATTTTGAGTTTATTGTAAATATGGACTTTATTGCAATATGTGTTCCTACTCCCTTAGATTTACATCAACAGCCGGATATTACCTATATTAAGAATTCAGTAGAGAACATAGGAAAGTACTTGAAAAAAGAAACCATGGTAGTATTGGAATCTACTACATATCCGGGAACAACAACAGAAATTGCCAAACCAATATTAGAAGAAGGCTCCGGGCTGAAATGTGGAGAGGATTTCTATTTGGGATTTTCGCCGGAAAGGATTGATCCGGGAAATACGGTTTATACCACAAAGAATACACCAAAAGTAGTTGGTGGAATTGGAACAGAAGCAACAGAGGTAATTGCTGCTATGTATAGAATGGTGTTAGAAGGAGAGATATTAGAGGTATCCTCACCGGAAGTGGCAGAGATGGGAAAGATTTTAGAGAACACTTATAGAAATATAAATGTAGGATTAATCAATGAGCTTGCTATGTTATGCGAGAAAATGAATATTAATGTATGGGAAGTAATAGAAGTTGCCAAAACAAAGCCATATGGTTTTCAGGCTTTTTATCCCGGACCCGGTTTAGGAGGGCATTGTATTCCCATTGATCCATACTATTTAACCTGGAAAGCAAGGGAATATGGATTTCACACCTCAATGATTGAAAGTGCCATGATGATAAACGACCGAATGCCTGAATATTGCGTACAAAGAGCGGAACATATTTTGAATAAAGATAGATTGTCCATGAGCAGTGCAAAGATACTGGTACTTGGAATTGCCTATAAATCAGATATCAATGATTACAGGGAAAGCCCGGCATTGACAGTAATTCAAAAATTAATGCAATTAGGTGCCGAGGTGGAATATTATGATCCGTATATATATGAATATACTAAAAATGGTAACAGATATGTGGGGCTGCCATCCATTGATGAAGGCGCAGTGTCTGATTATGACTTAGTTATTATTACAACCGGGCACACTATTATTGATTATGAAATGATTCAAAAGAGTGCCAAAAGGATATTTGATGTAAGAAATGCAATGAAAAATGTAGTAATAAGGGATAATATTGAATTACTATGATTGAGGTATCTATATGGAGAAGTATTATGTGCATGAAAGCTGTTATATTGATGAAGATGTAGAAATAGGAAAAGAAACGAAAATCTGGCATTTTACACATGTGCAGCCGGGTGCCCGAATTGGAAAAGGTTGTTCATTAGGGCAGAACGTCAACGTAGGAAATAATGTTGTAATTGGAGATTATGTTAAAATTCAGAATAATGTTTCACTATATGAGGGGGTTGTGCTTGAAGACGGTGTGTTTTGCGGACCCTCCTGTGTGTTCACGAATGATTTGACTCCAAGAGCGGGATATCCTAAGGGAAGGGAAAACTATAAGAAAACCTTAGTAAAAAAAGGTGCAACAATAGGGGCAAATGCAACCATTGTCTGCGGAATCT
>CAZUKR010000091.1:0-6512 GCA_964620885.1 uncultured Eubacterium sp. | reverse complement strand
AAATTAAGAAATAATATTGGATGAGTAGACTGGGGTGAGAAAATGAGATTTGCATTGATTGGTTGTGGAAGAATAGCGGTTAACCATATAGCAGCTGCAAAAGAAAACCAACTGGAGATTATTGCACTTTGCGATATTGTGCCGGAAAGAATGGAATATATAAAAAGTGAATTTCAGATTACAGAAGTACAAATGTATAAAAATTATGAAGAAATGCTTTTCAAAGAAAAACCGGAATTAGTTGCCATTGCTACAGAAAGTGGAAAACATGCAGAGATAGCAGAAGCCTGTATTATGCAGGGATGCAATTTAATTATTGAAAAACCAATTGCATTGTCCATGAAAGATGCAGATGAAATTATTCGTCTTTCCGAAGAAAAAGGCGTAAAGGTATGTGCATGTCATCAAAACAGATTTAACAAATCCATACAAAAAATAAGAAAAGCGCTGGAAGAGAATCAATTTGGAAGGCTGTATCATGGAGTTGCGAATATCCGTTGGAATAGAGAACATGGATATTATGATCAGGCATTGTGGAGAGGAACCTGGGAACAGGATGGAGGAGCACTGATGAATCAGTGCATACATAATATAGACTTACTTCGATGGATGATGGGCGATGATATAGAAGAAGTGATGGCAGTTACGGATCAGTTAAAACATGATTATTTAGAAGCGGAAGATTTAGGAATTGGGATTATTAAATTTAAAAATGGAAGCTACGGGATAATTGAAGGAACGACCAATGTATTTCCTCATAACCTTGAGGAAAATTTATATTTGTTTGGCGAAAAGGGAACCGTTAAAGTAGGTGGAAAGTCTGTTAACCGGATAGAAGAATGGATGTTTCTGAATGATAAGGAAGAAGCCCAGGCAGTAAAAGATGAGCATTCGGAAGATCCGCCGAATGTATATGGTTATGGACACAACCCGTTGTACGCAGATATGATACAAGCCATCAGAGAAGACAGGGAACCATATGTTGATGCCAGGGCAGGAAGAAGAGCACTGGAATTGGTTTTGGCAATGTACAGATCTTCCCAGACGGGGGAAAAGGTAAAGTTACCGTTGGTAGATTGTTCTACAATAGAATTTGTGGGAATGTTTGGCAAAAAAGAGGGATAATTATGATAATGCATATAGTGGGAAATCGTCCTCAATTTATTAAACTGGCACCTGTTTCCCGGGAAATACAAAGAAAAGGGTATCAACAGGTTATTATACATACAGGACAACATTATGATGAAAATATGTCAGATATATTTTTTGAAGAGTTGGGAATTCAGAAGCCGGATAAAAACCTTGCAATTGGAAGTGGAACACATGCCCAGATGACAGGAAAGGCAATGGTGGAAATTGAAAAGGTATTACAGGAATATGCCCCTAAATGTGTTGTTTTATATGGAGATACCGACTCTACTTTGGCAGGAGCATTGGCAACGGTAAAAATGAGTATTCCGATTATACATATTGAAGCGGGAGTTAGAACAGGTGATTTGGGAAATCCGGAAGAAGCCAATAGAATTGTTACAGATCATCTTTCAGAAATACTTTTTTGCTCAGATAAAGATAGTTTGGCTAATTTGGAAAAAGAAGGACTGGGTGAAAAAGCATTTCAGGTAGGAGATGTAATGTATGATACGTTTCTGCAATATAAAGATACCGAAAAGGATATGGTGCTAAAAAAATATGGATTGGAAGAGGGTAACTATGTTCTCATGACCTGGCATCGGCAGGAAAATACGGAAAGCCGGGAGAAGATGCTGCAAATAATTGAATTTCTGAAAAAAATTAATTATGAGATAGTTTATCCCATTCATCCAAGAACAAGAGCAAAACTAATCGAATTCCAGTTATTAGATGAGTTGGAGGGTTTATCTCATATTCATCTTTTAGAACCGGTAGGGTATATTGAAATGATAAAACTTATGTCTAATGCACACATAATTTTGACAGATTCGGGGGGAGTTTCAAAGGAGTCATTTTTTGCAGGAGTTAAGTGTATATTAATGATTAATTTAAATCTTTGGCCTGATCTAATAAAAAATAATTGGATAACCAGACTGGATTTTAATGATGAAAAGAGCATAAAGGCGGTATTAGAAATTATTGTGTCTGAGAGAAAAAAAGAAATCAATAAACTTGAGGCATTTTATGGAGAAGGAGATGCATCAGTTAAGATTGTGGACATATTGGAAAAATATGCATGAAAGGGGGGAAACTGGAATGGAGTTTCGAAATTTGCAAAGACAATATAGCATATTGAAAAAAGATATAGATGAAGCAATTTCTAAAGTTCTTCAATCAGGAAAATTTATTTCTGGGCAGCCGGTAGAAGCATTAGAAGAAAAACTGGCAGACTATACAGGACGTAAGCATTGTATCACCTGTGGAAATGGAACGGATGCATTGGAATTATCATTAAGAGCAATGAAGATTGGATTAGGAGATGCTGTATTTGTTCCGGATTTTACTTTTTTTTCTTCAGGAGAAGTGGTGTCCACTGTAGGAGCAATGCCGGTGTTTGTGGATGTTGAAGCTGATACGTATAATATTTCACCGGAATGTCTGGAGAATGCTATATTGAAAGTGATTTCCCAAGGAAAGTATAAGCCCAGGGCGGTTATTGCAGTTGATTTATTTGGACAGCTGGCAGATTATGAGAAAATCTCAGAAATTGCGGCGAAGTATGGACTTTATGTGATAGAGGACGGGGCACAGGGCTTCGGAGGCAGTATAAAAGAGAAGAGGGCATGTGGATTTGGTGATATTTCTACTACGTCTTTTTTTCCAGCCAAACCATTGGGGTGTTACGGCGACGGAGGTGCGGTATTTACCGATTGTGGTGAATGGAACGAACAGATACGTTCGTTGTGTGTCCACGGAAAATCTTCCAAAGGGAAATATGATAATATACAAATAGGAATGAACTCAAGACTGGATACCATTCAGGCAGCAATATTATCAGTTAAGTTTGAGGCATTCCAAAAGAATGAACTTGCATTGATAAACGAGATTGCACAAAAATATTCGGAAGCACTTGCGGATGTAGTAAAAATTCCTTTTGTTAGAGAAGGGTATGAGTCGAGTTGGGCACAGTATACGATACAATTAGAGAGTAGAGAAGAAAGGAATGCAGTTCAAAGTGCACTGCGCCAAGAGGGCATTCCATCTATGGCCTATTACAAAAAGCCAATGCATGAGCAGGAAGCTTTTGCAAATAACGGATGTATTCAGGGAGAAATTATAAATACAAACAAGTTATGTGAAACCGTATTATCGTTACCGATTTCACCGTATATGACAAATGAAGAATGCAATCAGGTAATACATGGTATTAAAAAAGCATTAGGAGAGTACCGGAAATAGAAAAATGGGATTAAGCTCGGAGGAGAAGAGATGTTTGAGAAAGAAGAGATAGTGCTGGCTATATTAAATTCGCCTGAAGTGTATGACACAATTGAAACATATTTTAAAAAATATAAAGTAGTTGGTATCATGACTAATTCAATTGATGAATTTAAGGAAAATTATCATCAATGTGAGGTGCCTCTATATGATTATGACATAATGAATAAAACCGATAAGAAAATAATTGTAGCAGATACTCTTTGGCATAATAGTATACGTCATTCATTTTATGGAATCATTAATAGCGGAAATTTGAAATTAGGAGAAAATTTTATATTTGAAAGTCTGCAGGGTGGAAAAATTGACACAAATCTTATATTTCAGTTAGTGAACAAGGATTTAGCACAATTTAATAAATTATTAAAAATAATTGTGAATGGCAGGAAAATTGTTTTAGTACATGGAAATTGCCAGGTTCATGTAATTAGTTCTATGTTAAGTGGAAATAAGGAATTTGTGAAGGGATATATCACATGCGTAATGCCCCAGATATGGGAGGGGGAAGAAGAGAAAATACGGATGGAACTTATGATGGAGTCAGGTATTTTTGCTTTCGCAGATTATTTGTTTACACAGGAGGTTTCAGCAGACAACAAGTTTTGGTATAAATTTTCAACGGAATTTTTAAGGACATTGGTTGGGAAGAGTTGTAATGTTATAACGATTTCCAACTTATTCTTTTTAGGATATTTTCCACAGTATAGGAAAATGCAACATTCAGCAGGAGTTAATTTCTTCAGAGGAAAGATATTGGATGCTACGGAATATATGGATATAAATGTATTAAGAATGATTGTAGAAGATAAATCAGACGAGGAAATTTTAGAGGCAATTACAGATACGGATTACTATGAAAAAGATAAGATTTTATCCTTAATTGATGACGAATTGGAAGAATTTAAAATACGTGAAGAAAACATAGATATTAAAATGCATGATTATCTAGTAGATAACTGTAAAAAATATTTGACATTTGCAACATCAAATCATCCAACAAGAGAGGTGTTGAAGGAGTTAACAAGACGAATATTGAGAGAACTTAGAATAGATGAACTGGAGATTAATTGCAGCGATGATGAAATACAAGAACCGATGCCTTCTGATTGGAGATATCTGGTTTATCCAAGTGTATTAAAGCAATTGGGAATAAAACGAAAATTGGGGTATTATTTCAAAGCAATTCTGTCTGAAGAAGAATTAAAAATAATACCCGGGGGGGGGTATGAGGGCGCTGAGGTTCAAGTGTCGGAACATGGAAACATGTATTTGGTAAATATAAAGGGATCCTTTGAAATATATATGCAAATTTACATTAGGTGTGTACGAGCCGCATTAATGTTATTATAGATATAGAAAACGGAGACAAATAATGAACGAAAATCAGATTGCATTTATCATCTGTAGCAACAATGCCCAATATTATAATGAGTGCGTGCGGTATATTCAGGAGTTGAAGATTCCAGAAGAATATAGCACTGATATTATCTGTGTGCAGGAGGCAGATTCTATGGCACAGGGATATAATGCAGGGATGAGGGCAAGTGATGCCAGATATAAAGTATATCTGCATCACGATACCTTTATTTTAAATCAGAATTTTATATATGATATATTAAATATTTTCAAAAAAGATGAAATGATAGGTATGCTGGGAGTAATTGGTGCAAGAACTTTACCTGCGGATGCAAAGTGCTATCTGGAATGGAATATAGGGAATGTTCGAGCTTATGATGGAAGAGTTCTTATGGAGTTAGATCTTTTTCAGATTTCGGAAAAGGAATATATTGAGGTAAATGCAGTGGACGGTCTTATTATGATTACTCAGTATGACATCCCGTGGAGGGAAGATTTTTTGGATGGCTGGGATTTCTACGACATTTCCCAATCACTGGAAATGAAAAAAAATGGATATAAGGTAGCAGTTCCTTATCAGAAAACAGCATGGTGTTATCATGACTGCGGAGTATCCAAGTTAAAAACGTATGATGATTATCGAAAAAAAATGATTGGGGAATATCCGGAATTTTTTAGGGGAGAGATAGACGAAGAAATTGTACAGCAGAATAAAAAAGAAATACAAGAAGTGGAGAATATTCAAAAAAGCTTGATTCAACTACTGGAGAAAAGAAAGTATGAGATGCTAAATGAAATTATAGAAAGAGCACGTTCGCTTTGGATATTGGATACTCAGATTCGTGAAATTGTAAATTTGATGGAAATCTATTCTCTGGAGAGAGATAGTATTAGTGGGAAGCATAGTGAATGGATGGAATTAGGCAGTTGGGGAGAAATATATGAATATTATAACTGGATTCGCCATGTGCTGCTGTGGATTGAGCAGGGAAGAGAGGATGAGCGGGCAGAACTGCTGAAAGAAAAGGTTAGAAGTAGAAAAATTTCAAGAGATGCCATTCGCAAAATTTCTAATATTACATTACTGAGTACATCAAATGTATATCAGTATCTGCTGAAAGAAGAAAAGAAAGAGCCTCTGGTTAGTGTGATGGTACCGGTTTATAATAGCGAAGAGGTAATGAGGGAAACCTTGGATTGTATATTGCAGCAGACTTACTGTAATCTAGAGATTATCGTTGTAGGTGATGCAGGACTGCGGCAGGCTTCGGGCAAATATATAGCGGTCATAGATCATAATAATCTTTGGAAATCGGATAAGTTAGAAAAGCAGATTTCTTTTTTGGAAGAACATCCGACATACAGTGCGTGTT
Source organism: uncultured Eubacterium sp. (assembly GCA_964620885.1). Classification (GTDB taxonomy): domain Bacteria; phylum Bacillota; class Clostridia; order Lachnospirales; family Lachnospiraceae; genus Petralouisia. Next base: position 375 of record CAZUKR010000091.1, on the reverse strand, counting down.
TTACCTGGGCAGATATTATAGACAAAAGTAAAAATATAACAAGTAAGGAATGGGGAAAACTTCACGGAGATAATCTGGGAGAGAATGAGTGGAGCAAAAAATTGCGGTTAGACGAAAAATGTTTCTATACACCCAGTGCTTGTATTCGAAAAGAATTTTTAGAAAAAACGGAATATTATCCCGATGGACTGGCAGAGCTTCCGGATAATAAGTTGTGGTTAAGACTCCTTTGTGAAGGAACTGTTTATATACTTCAGGAGGAATTGGTTTACTGCGGAAGTTTTAGGGAACAAGGGGAAAGTCTACGTTCTTGGACAGGAAAAAAGATATGAAAATTTTTTACTATACATGGTTTGAAAATTCAGAACAGGATAT
>CAZUKR010000090.1:0-10779 GCA_964620885.1 uncultured Eubacterium sp. | reverse complement strand
GATGCATTGACTTTTCCATTAGGATAGTAGACAATTATGTAATAGAATTTCACATAAGAGAGGTATTTAAAATGAAATTATTTAATTTGGATGGCGGGGTTATGAAAATCCTGACAAAGATAACAGATGTTATTTGTCTGAGTATTATGTTCCTTATTTGCTGTATTCCAATATTTACCATAGGAACAGCGTACACTGCATTGTATTATACTATGTATAAGGTAATTAGAAATGACAGAGGATATATCTTTAGGGAATATGTATCTGCCTTTAAGAATAATTTTAAACAGACTACACCTGTATGGCTTTTGATACTGTTGCTTTCCACTTTACTGGGATTTGATATTTACATTATGAATGGATGGGGAGAGAACGGAAGCAAACTGGGGGTTCTGGTAATTGTTTTCCTGATAATGGGAGCGTTTCTTCTGGCTTGGGCACTTTATCTGTTTGCCTATATGGCGAGATTTGAAAACACCAGAAAACAGTCCATGAAAAACGCAGCATTACTTGGAGTAATACACCTGCCCTGGACAGTAGTTTTAATTGCAACAACACTTGCTTGTTTGTTGTGTATGTATGTTTTGCCCCTGTCTATCTTTTTTGTTCCGGGGATATTTGTGTGGATAGAAAGTTTTATCTTTGAAAAGATTTTCTGGAAGTATATGAGTGAAGAAGATCAGAACGCAGAACTTGAAAAGAATCGGGAATTTAAAAACTGATTTATATTGATTTCTCTATATACTTATAGTATATTCTTTAGTAGGTATTTCATGAATAGGGAAAATATTCCTGCTTCATGAACCTTAAGGAGGAAATTTCATGGAGGAAATGATAAAAGTAGCAGTAGATGCCATGGGTGGAGATAATGCACCTGCCGAAGTTGTAAAAGGGGCAATTGATGCTGTTACATTACGTCAGGACATCAAGGTATATCTTGTTGGTCAGCAGGATGCGATAAAAGAAGAATTGACAAGAAATTCATACAATGGTTCTCAGATTGAAGTGATTCATGCAGACGAGGTAATAGAGACAGCAGAACCTCCTGTAATGGCAATCAGGAAGAAAAAACAGTCATCAATTGTAGTAGGAATGAATATGGTAAAACATCAGGAGGCAGATGCGTTTGTATCTGCAGGAAGTTCTGGGGCTATATTGGTAGGCGGACAAGTCATTGTTGGAAGAATCAGGGGAGTGGAACGTCCTCCGCTGGCGCCGCTTATTCCAACGGAACAGGGAGTATCTCTGCTGATTGACTGTGGAGCGAACGTAGACGCGAGAGCGTCCCATCTGGTGCAGTTTGCGAAAATGGGTTCTATTTATATGGAAAGCGTAATGGGAATCAAAAAGCCTAAGGTTGCCATTGTAAATATCGGGGCAGAGGAAGAAAAGGGAAATGCATTGGTAAAAGAAACATTTCCACTGTTAAATAATTGTCCGGATATCAATTTTGTAGGAAGTATTGAGGCTAGAGACATTCCACATGGAGATGCAGATGTAATTGTGTGTGAGGCATTTGTCGGAAATGTGATTTTGAAACTTTATGAAGGAGTAGGAGCAGCCCTGATTAGTAAGGTGAAACAGGGTATGATGACGACCCTCAGAAGTAAGATAGGAGCACTTCTGGTAAAGCCGGCATTAAAAAAGACACTGAAGTCTTTTGATGCATCCGAATATGGTGGAGCACCGCTGCTGGGGCTGAATGGTCTGATCGTTAAGACCCATGGAAGTGCAAAGGCGAAAGAGGTATGTACCTCTATCATCCAATGTGTTACATTTAAGGAGCAGGAAATTAACGAAAAAATAAGAAAGAATATTGGAACATCTCCCATGGAAGAGGAGTAGAAAGGAATTATCATGGAATTTGAAAAGTTGAAGAAAATCATTGCAGAGGTATTAAATGTGGATGTAGAAGAAATTACAATAGAAACTACATTCGTAGATGATTTAGGAGCAGATTCTCTGGATATTTTCCAGATTATCATGGGATTGGAAGAAGAGTTTGATATTGAAATTGCCAACGAGGAAGCAGAGAAAATTGCTACCGTGGGTGATGCAGTAGAGCAGATTAAGAATGCGTTAAACCAGTAGGTGAAATACATTTTAACTGTATACGGTACAAGAAGGAATAAGGGTGCCAGAAAAAACGTCGGAAAGACGTTTTTCAGGCTACCCTTTTCGTTGTATAATAAGGAAGGAAAATTATGAAATTGCAAAAAGAATTTGAAGAGAAAATCGGTTATGGATTTTCTAACAGCAGATTGCTGATGCAGGCACTGACCCACAGCTCTTATGCCAATGAGCGTCATATGGGGAAACAGGCAGATAATGAACGGCTGGAGTTTTTGGGAGATTCTGTATTAGAAATTGTAAGCAGTGATTTTTTATTTCACAAATATCCCAAATATCCGGAAGGGGAACTGACCAGACTCCGTGCAAGCATAGTGTGTGAACCAACTCTTGCATTTTGTACCAGAGAACTGGAATTAGGAAAATACCTTCTGCTTGGAAAAGGGGAAGATATGACAGGAGGAAGAGAGCGCAAGTCAATTCTTTCTGATGCAATGGAAGCAGTAATTGGAGCGATTTATCTGGATGGTGGTTTTGCTAGCGCAAAAGAGTTTATTAATCGTTTTATTTTAAACGATATTGAGCATAAGCAACTCTTTTTCGATAGCAAGACTATCCTGCAAGAAGTAGTGCAGGGCAGAAATGAAAAGGAATTAAATTATCGTCTTGTCAGCGAAGAAGGTCCGGATCATGATAAGAAGTTTATTGTGGAGGCCCGAATTGGCGAGGTGTCTTATGGGCAGGGAATCGGAAGAACGAAAAAGGCTGCAGAGCAGGAAGCTGCTTATCAGACACTTTTAGAATTGAGAAAACAGGAAAAATAGTTTCTGACAGGAGGAGTTATGTATTTAAAAAGTATAGAGGTACATGGATTTAAATCCTTTGCTAATAAAATATTATTTGAATTCCATAATGGAATTACAGGTATTGTAGGACCAAACGGAAGCGGGAAGAGTAATGTTGCAGATGCAGTACGCTGGGTCCTGGGGGAACAGCGTGCAAAACAACTTCGTGGAGCCAGTATGCAGGATGTTATTTTTTCCGGTACTGAGAATCGTAAGCCTTTAAGCTATGCATATGTAGCCATTACATTGGACAATGCAGACCGTTCACTGAATATTGATTATAATGAAGTTACCGTGGCAAGAAGAGTATATCGTTCCGGTGAGAGTGAATATCTGCTGAATGGAACATCATGCCGGTTGAAGGATGTAAACGAACTTTTTTATGATACGGGAATTGGTAAAGAAGGATATTCCATTATTGGGCAGGGACAGATCGAACGAATATTAAGTGGAAAACCGGAAGAGCGCCGGGAATTGTTTGATGAGGCAGCAGGAATTGTAAAATATAAAAGACGAAAGGCTACCGCTCAGAAAAAGCTGGAGGAAGAACGGCAGAATCTGGTTCGTGTGAATGATATTTTGTCGGAACTGGAGAAACAGATTGGTCCGTTGGAGCATCAGTCTGAAAAGGCAAAGGCTTATTTAAAGAAAAAGGAAGAATTAAAGACATATGATGTAAATATGTTCCTGATGGAAATGGAACGGATGGAAGAGCAGTTGAAAACCGTGGAAAATAACATGGGGATTGCGGGAAAAGACCTGGAAGAATGCAACCGTTCCTACACGAATATAAAGACAGAGTACGAACAAATTGAACAGGATATGGAAGCGGCAGATGAAAAAATTGCTGCTTTGCGGGAGGAGATTAGTAATACAAATGTTCTGAAAGGAAAGCTGGAAGGACAAATTAACGTATTAAAAGAGCAGATTCACACAGCGGAACAGAGTGAAGAACATTTTTGCACAAGAGCCAAGGCTATTAATCAGGATAAGGCACAGCGTCAGGAACAGAAGGAATCCTATGAAAAAGATAGGGCAGAGCTGGATATACAAATGCAATCCATGGAAGAAGAGAAAAATCAGGTCATGGAGTATTTTCGTACGATTCAGAATGAGATGGAACGTTGTACCAGAGGTATGGAAGAAGGAAAAAATGAAATTATTGAACTTCTGAATAATAAAGCATCTACCAAGGCGAGACAGCAGCGGTATGATACCATGCAGGAGCAGGTAAATATCCGCAAAGCTCAGTTAAGCAAACGTCTGTTGGAACAAAAAGGTGAAGAGGAAGAACTTCAGGTGGTGGTAGAGGAATGCCATAAACGCTATGAAGAGGCGAAATCTTCCTATACCGGTTTGATAGAAGAGGAACAGAAACTGGAAGGCAAACGACGGGAATGGCAGACGAAGCAAGAAGAAGTAAAGGGTGTGATGGAACAGGATACCACCCGCTATCATAGGGAACAGTCCAGATTAGATTCACTGATAAATATAGCGGAACGCTATGACGGATATGGTAATTCCATAAGGCGCGTAATGGAGCAAAAAGACAAAGAAGCAGGGATACTAGGCGTGGTTGCGGACCTAATCAAGGTAGAGAAAAAATATGAGACAGCCATTGAAACAGCTTTGGGAGGAAGCATCCAGAATATTGTCACCCGTGATGAAGATACGGCCAAAAGAATGATTCAATATCTGAAACAGAATCGGTATGGAAGGGCTACATTTCTACCATTAACCGGTGTGGGTAAAAGGTCTGTACAGGTTAACGAAAAGGCCCTGCAGGAGGCTGGAGTTATTGGAATCGGAAGCCGGCTGATACAGGCGGCGGAACAGTACGATGGCTTAAAGAATCATTTGCTGGGACGAACTTATGTAGTAGATACCATTGATCATGCAGTTGCACTTGCAAGAAAATATCAGTATTCCTTACGAATTGTAACTCTGGATGGGGAGCTGTTAAGTCCGGGCGGTTCCATGGCAGGAGGAGCTTTTAAAAATTCAAGTAATCTTCTGGGAAGAAAAAGAGAAATTGAAGATTTGGAAAAATCCGTAGTACAGTTAAAAGAAACCATTCGAAAACACCGGGAGCGGGTGGAAGAAATCTCCACAGCACGGGAGCTGCTGAAAGAGGATTTAGAACAGATACGGGAAGATCTGAAACAGGCAATGCTCAATTCAAATACAGCAAAGCACAATATGGAACGTGCTCAGGAGCAGAAAGAAGAAAATGACAGTCAGTATACCAGATTGGTACAAGAGAGCAGAGAAATAGAAACACAGCTTTCTGAGATTAGTCAAAACCGCCAGGGGATTCAGGAAGAAATTGGTCTGGCAGATAAACGGGAAAAAGAGATAGAAGCAGAAAATGGTGAGTTTCAGAAAACATTGGAAGAGCAGAACAAATGGGCAGAAGAAAGTCAGAAGGAAGTATCCAGAGTTCAGTTAGAAGAAGCAAATCTGGTGCAGAAAGCAGAATTTATCCGGGAAAATATTTCACGTGTTATGGGAGAAATCCACAGACTGGAAGAAGAGCTGAAACAGGCAGAACAGGAAAAGCAGGATTCACAGGCAGATGTGGAAAAGAAGTATCATGATATAGGTGAGATAAAGAAAACGATGGAAGCATCTGATTCCAGCTATGGAGAATTAGAGGGCAGACTTTCTGAAAGCCAGAAAGAGAAAGAAGAAATGTCCTTGAAATATAAGGGATTCTTTCAGAAGCAGGAAGAGCTTTCCAGGCGTATCAATGATTTGGACAAGGAAGTCTTTCGTTTGGGCAGCCAGAAGGAAAAGCTCAATGAATCCATAGAGAATCAGACCAATTATATGTGGGAGGAATATGAACTGACCCGATATAACGCCAAGGAATTAAGGAATGAGGAGTATCAGAATGCGTCAGAAATGAAGAAACAGATTCTTCAGATTAAGGATGATATCCGTAAACTGGGTGATGTCAATGTCAACTCCATTGAGGATTATAAAAATTTATCAGAACGATATACATTTTTAAAAACCCAGCATGATGATTTGGTAACAGCTGAGGAGACACTCCTTGAGATTATAGAAGAATTGGATATAGGAATGCGTAAGCAGTTTATGGAAAAGTTCCAGCAGATTCAGATGGAATTTGACAAGGTGTTTAAAGAATTGTTTGGGGGCGGAAAAGGCACGCTGGAACTGGTAGAAGGACAAGATATTCTGGAATGCGGTATTCGTATTATCGCGCAGCCACCAGGAAAGAAATTGCAGAATATGATGCAGCTTTCCGGTGGTGAGAAATCACTGACAGCCATATCATTGCTGTTTGCAATTCAGAACCTGAAACCTTCCCCGTTCTGCCTTCTGGATGAAATTGAGGCAGCACTGGATGACTCTAATGTAGGAAGGTTTGCCAATTATCTACATAAGCTCACCAAGAACACACAGTTTATTGTAATTACCCATAGAAGGGGAACCATGGCGGCGGCAGACCGTTTGTATGGTATTACCATGCAGGAAAAGGGAGTATCCACTTTGGTTTCCGTAAATTTAATAGAAGAAGATTTGGACAAGTAGAGAGGAAGAGATATATGAGTGAAGAAAAGCAGGGTTTTTTCAGCCGGCTGGTCAAAGGATTATCCAAGACCAGAGATAACATTGTATCTGGAATTGATGCCATTTTTAGTGGTTTTTCCAGTATAGATGATGATTTTTATGAAGAAATTGAAGAGATTCTTATTATGGGTGATATTGGTGTAAATGCTACCATGAAGATTATTGAGAATCTGAAGAAAAAGGTAAAAGAAGAACATATCAAAGAGCCGGCAGAATGTAAGGAACTTTTAATAGCCAGTATTAAAGAACAGATGGATGTAGGAGAGACTGCATATCGTTTTGAAGATGAGAAATCAGTAGTGCTGATTATTGGCGTAAATGGTGTAGGAAAGACTACTTCTGTAGGAAAGCTGGCGGGAAAATTAAAAGACCAGGGGAAAAAAGTGGTATTGGCAGCGGCGGATACCTTTCGCGCAGCGGCAGGAGAGCAGCTCTCTGAATGGGCGAACCGTGCCGGAGTAGACATGATTGGCGGTCAGGATGGTGCAGATCCAGGAGCAGTGGTATACGATGCAGTGGCAGCCGCGAAGGCAAGAAATGCAGATATCCTCTTATGTGATACGGCAGGACGTCTTCATAACAAGAAGAATCTTATGGAAGAACTGAAAAAAATTCACCGCATTTTAGAAAAAGAATATTCTCAGGCTTATCGGGAAACGCTGGTGGTTTTAGACGGAACTACAGGGCAGAACGCTCTGGCACAGGCAAAGCAGTTTTCAGAAGTTGCAGATATTACGGGCATCATCTTGACAAAAATGGATGGAACAGCCAAGGGTGGGATTGCAGTTGCAATTCAGTCAGAGCTTGGAATTCCAGTGAAGTATATTGGGGTAGGAGAGACCATTGAAGATTTACAGAAATTTGACTCGGAACAGTTTGTAAATGCCCTATTTACACAGAATGACACAAAATAAGACAAATAAAAACAAGGAATGGTGCAGACAAAGAAAAGGAGGAATTGTAGAATGAATATGTTGACATTGGAAAAATTTGAAGAAGCAAGCGAAGTTGTCAAAGAGGTTACTTTGGAAACCAAGCTGGTATATAGTGATTTTTTAAGCAGCCAGACGGGGAACAAGGTATATCTGAAGCCGGAAAATATGCAGTTTACCGGAGCTTATAAGGTAAGGGGAGCTTACTATAAGATTGGTACTCTGAGTCAGGAAGAGCGGGAAAAGGGTTTAATTACCGCTTCTGCAGGAAATCATGCGCAGGGAGTTGCATATGCTGCTAAATGCTTTGGCGTGAAAGCAACAATTGTAATGCCTACTACGACCCCTTTGATTAAAGTAAACCGGACCAAAAGTTATGGTGCAGAGGTGGTTCTATGTGGGGATGTGTATGATGAGGCGTGCCAAAAGGCGTATGACTTGGCAGAGGAACATGGGTATACATTTATTCATCCTTTTGATGACCTTGCGGTGGCAACAGGTCAGGGAACCATTGCCATGGAAATCTTCAAAGAACTTCCGCTGGTAGAATATATTCTGGTACCGATTGGAGGTGGTGGACTTGCAACGGGTGTATCTACCCTTGCAAAGCTGTTAAATCCCAATATTAAAGTGATTGGTGTAGAACCGGCAGGAGCCAGCTGTATGCAGGCATCTTTTGAGGCTGGTAAAATAGTAACACTGCCACAGGTAAGTACCATAGCAGATGGTACTGCCGTTAAAACTCCCGGGGAGAACATCTTCCCGTATATCCGTGAAAATCTGGATGAAATTATTACAGTAGCGGATGATGAACTGATTGTAGCATTTCTTGATATGGTAGAGAATCATAAAATGGTAGTTGAAAATTCCGGTCTGCTGACAGTGGCAGCACTGCGGCATCTTGGAGTACAGGATAAACGAGTGGTATCTATTTTAAGCGGAGGAAATATGGATGTAATTACCATGTCCTCTGTAGTGCAGCAGGGACTTATTTTCCGGGATCGTATCTTTACGGTATCGGTATTATTGCCGGACAAGCCGGGAGAATTAAGTAAAGTTGCAGATACCATTGCCAAAGTACAGGGAAATGTTATAAAATTAGAACATAACCAATTTGTAACTACTAATCGGAATGCAGCCGTAGAACTGCGTATTACATTAGAAGCATTTGGAACTGAACATAAGAAACAGATTATGAATGCGTTAGAAGAAAATGGCTATAAACCTAAATTGGTAAGAACAAATTTATAAAATGGAAATAAAGTTCCGTCAGGAAAGAATGGCTGTAAAGGGAGAAATACAATCATTTTAAAGGAGATGACGGTGCTATGAAGAAAATCAGCGCAAAAATTATTATGGTTCTTGTTGCTTTAACAGCGGTATTTGGAGTTAGTATTCTATTGAATATACTTCAGATCGGGATGATAAAGGACAACAGCCGGGAGGTAACGGAAAATCAGGTATCTAATGTATATCAAGTGAACGATCTGCGGGCGACCCATCAGGAAAAGGAAACATTACTGTATGAACTTATGATGACCAGTGATGATTCCAATATGAAGCAGATCGTAGATGAGATAGAAACACTTGATACTGATGTTGCAGATGGATTTGCCAATATGGAGAAGATGTTTAGCAACAACCAGACGGGAAAGAAGACAGTAGAAAGTCTACAGCGGGATATTACCGCATATGACAAGATTTATGAACGGATTAAAAGCAAAAGCATGGAAAGTTCTGGAAAACAGGCAGCTTTTCGTACGGCTACGTCTCAGCTGGTAGAGCTGGACAACAAGGTAAAAGAGGATTTAGATGAACTTGATGCACAAATCAAGAAGACCATGGACAATGCAGTAAAGCAGCAGAATGATGGGATTCAGAGGGCATATCAGATTATAGCCGCATGTGTTCTTGTTTATCTGATCGCCGCCGGAGTATGTGCAGTATACATTATTCGTAGTGTCTCAACCCCTATGAAGTGTGCAACAAAACAGCTGAATCATATTATAGCAGGGATTCAGAGGGGGGAAGGGGATTTAACCCTTAGAGTGGATGCACGTACGAAAGATGAAACCGGACAGATGGCCAAGGGAATCAATACCTTTATTGACAGCCTTCAGAATATTATGAAAGACGTAAAGGGATATTCTTTGAAGCTGCAGGAATCGGTAGATATGGTAAACGGACAAGTTAATTTAGTATCTGAGAGTGCAAACGATACCTCAGCAACGACGGAAGAGCTGTTTGCGAGTATGCAGGAAGTATCTGCTGCTTCTGCTGAAATCAACCATCAGGTGGAAAGTATCGATCAGGAAGTTCGCCAGATGCAGATTGAGGCAACAGAATGTGTTACCTATGCAGAAGAAGTTAAAAAAAGAGCCGGTCAGCTGAAGCAGGAATCAGGCGTCAGCAAAAATAACACCAGAGATATGGTAATAAGGATGACAGAGCTTTTGCAGACATCTATGGAAAACAGTAAAAAAGTAACCAGAATCAATGATCTTACCAATGATATTCTTGGAATATCCAGCCAGACCAATCTGCTGGCTTTGAATGCATCAATTGAGGCAGCCAGAGCAGGAGAAGCAGGAAAAGGCTTTGCAGTAGTGGCGGAAGAAATTCGTGTACTTGCAGATAACAGCAGGGAGACGGCCAACAGTATTCAGGAAATCAGTAAAATGGTAACAGGCGCAGTGGAAAGTCTAGCAGAAAATGCAGAAGAAATGATGCGATATGTGAATGAAACGGTACTTGATGATTATGAGAGAATGGTAGATACCGGTCAGCGATATGATCAGGATGCAACTAAATTTGGTACGGTACTGAAACATTTTGCGGATGAGACAAAGAATCTTAGTGACATCATGAATAAAATTATAACATCTGTAGGAGTAATCGGTACAACCATTGATGAGAGCTCAAAAGCAATTGGAGTAGTGGCCAAAGGAGCATCCGGTTTGGCAGAAAACATGAATTATATTAACAATAGTATGAGTGAGAATGCAGAGATTTCAAGTACACTGCAGGAGGAAGTTGAAAAGTTTCACAATTTATAGGGGGTACAAAAGGGACGATAAAACAGGATAATTAGTTTTCAAAGGAGAAAGTGATTTTATGAAAAGAATCAGTACCAAAATCATTTCGGTACTATTGATACTGACTGTGGTTTTTTGTGTGGGTATTATGCTGAATTATAAGCAGATTGGTATGATGAAGGAAAACAGTGAAGAGATAACAGAGAATCAGGTGGAAAATCTTAAGCTGGTAAATGCGATTCAGAATGTTTATCTGAAAAAGGAAATAGCGCTGTATGATATGATTATGGCAACAAGCCC
>CAZUKR010000089.1:0-10889 GCA_964620885.1 uncultured Eubacterium sp. | reverse complement strand
AAGGAGACGCCGGCGTAACCATTGCCGAGTTCAAATAAAGGAGAAACCCATGGTAGCAAAACAAAAAATCCTTATTGTGGATGATGATGTAAATATTGCAGAACTTATTTCCCTATACCTTACGAAAGAATGTTATGACACCCGTATGGTACACGATGGAGAAGAGGCTCTTGCCGTATATGAACAGTACCAGCCGAATCTTATTTTGCTGGACTTAATGCTTCCCGGCATTGATGGCTATCAAGTCTGCCGGGAAATCCGTACAAAATCTAATGTTCCTATTATCATGCTTTCTGCCAAAGGAGAGATTTTTGATAAAGTATTGGGATTAGAATTAGGTGCAGATGACTATATTATGAAGCCATTCGACTCCAAGGAACTGATAGCCCGGGTAAAGGCAGTACTGCGCCGTTACCAGCCTGCCAAACAGGAGTCCACTGTTTCTGATCTAAAATGTGTAGAATACCCGGATTTGACTGTTAACCAAACCAATTATTCCGTATTGTATTACGAAAAGCCGGTAGATATGCCCCCTAAGGAACTGGAACTTTTATATTTCCTTGCTTCCTCTCCCAATCAGGTATTTACCAGGGAACAGCTCTTAGACCATATCTGGGGCTATGAATATATTGGAGATACCCGGACCGTAGATGTTCATGTGAAACGTCTCCGGGAAAAAATAAAAGATCACGATGCATGGAGACTTGCCACCGTCTGGGGCATTGGCTACAAATTTGAGGTGAAATAGTTGAAACGTACACTGTATTTAAAACTTCTGCTGGGATATGTGGCTTTTGGTATTCTGGGATTTATCACCATTGCTACCTTTACCTCCCACTATACCTCAAAATATGTTGAGAAAGAATCTGCGGCAGATTTATATCGGGAATCCAGGATGATTGCCTCAAATTACGCCACCAATTACTATCAGAAAACGATGACACTGGAAGATGTACAATCGCAGCTTTCCGTTGTATCTGTCTATCTGAATGCCGACATTTGGATTATGGATACCAAGGGAAAGATTCTCATTGACTCCAATACCCATACGCCTGAGGAGAAACCGATTGAAGGATTTGATATTACTTCCTTTGGTGCAAGATACTACTTGATTGGAAACTTTTATGATACATATTCGGAAGATGTGCTGTCCGTTTTTTCCCCCATTACTATTAACTATAAGGTAAAAGGATATGTGATTATTCACAAACCATTACAATACATGGCTCCTCTGAAAAATGGGTTTCTGAATATTTCTTATATGACCCTTGCTATTATTTTTCTTTGTGCCTTTGTGGTACTTGGTCTATTTACCTATATGGTATATATTCCTATCCGGAAAATTACCAAGGGCGCCAAGGAGTATGCCACCGGAAACTTTGAAACCCAGATTAATATTCATAAAAATGATGAAATCGGTTATCTGGCTGCCTCGTTGAACTTTATGGCAGCGGAACTCTCCACATTAGAAGAGGACCAGCGAAAATTCATTGCAAATGTGTCCCATGACTTTCGTTCTCCTTTAACTTCCATTAAGGGATATATCGAAGCTATTATGGATGGAACCATTCCTTACGAGATGCAGGATAAATATCTGAATATCATATTATTTGAAACGGAACGTTTGAACAAGCTGACCCACAGTATGCTGGAACTAAATAAATATGGAAAAAAGGGAATTATGCTGGATCTTTTCAGATTTGATATTAACAATACCATTAAGATGGTGGTACAGTCCTTTGAAGGAACCTGCAAGGAAAAGAAGATTTCCTTTGAGTTGATTCTGACCGGGCAGACTTTGTTTGTCTACGCTGATATGAGTAAAATTCAGCAGGTACTTTACAACTTAATTGATAATGCCATTAAATTCAGTCATCCTGACTCCTCAATTACCATTGAGACTACGGAATTGAATGAAAAGGTCTTTATTTCTGTAAAGGATACGGGAATTGGAATTCCAAAAGACAGCCTGAAGAAGGTGTGGGAGCGTTTCTATAAGACAGACCTTTCCCGTGGAAAGGATAAGAAGGGCACAGGCCTTGGTCTTGCCATTGTAAGAGAAATTGTTTCTGCTCATAACGAGAATATTAATATTATTAGTACGGAAGGTGTCGGAACTGAATTTATTTTTACCCTGCCACTGGCGGAAGATAAGAGCAAATAGCCAATGTCAAAGAACTTTTACAACTGCTATTTGCCCTATGTAAAAAGGCTTTGATAGAATTTCTTTGTAATATCATTTAATATCTACACGAGGAGACAAAATGGAACTAGGAAAGCAAATAAAATTTTATAGAGAACGTAATGGATTGTCCCAGGAAAAACTTGCAGAGAAAATATATGTATCCAGACAATCTATCTCTAATTGGGAAAACGAAAAAAGCTATCCCGACATTCATAATATATTACAACTAAGTGTTCTGTTTCATGTTTCCTTAGACGAATTAGTAAAAGGAGATGTAGATATGATGAAAAATGAAGTTGCAAGAAACAAACTGAATCTTTGGGGAAAGGGTATGCTTACAAGTATGATACTAATGCCCCTGTCAATGGCACCTGCATTAAAAGCTTTCGGTCTAAAGGGATTATTCATACCGTCACTCTTTTGTATTTCGATGTTTATATGTGCGATTCAGGCAGAAAGTCTTAAAAAGAAAAACAATCTACAAACTTACTCTGAGATTCTGGCCTATATGGAATACAAAGAGATTGATAAAGAAACATTGAAAAAGGAAAGGGAAAATCTCAACAGAAATAATATTTTATTGATGCTGGCAAGTGGCGGAATTACTTTGCTTTTAATAGGTATCGGTTTTATTGTGTTCCTTTTTTGATAAATAATGAAAGGCACGGAAATAAACCATGCCTTTTTTTATATCATAATATCCACTGTGGACACCGGCACCGAATCGACTCCTCCTGTCTGAGGTGTCTGTATTGGTGCTGTTCCTTCCATCCCGGCTTCTACCTGCTGTTTTATCTGAGCTTCTGTCAGCTGAAGTGCCTCCGGACTTAAATCAAAACTCACTGCTGTTGACACGGATGCACTATATGGTTCACTTAAACCACGCAGCTGCTGCTTTAGATAATCCATATCGGCTTCATTCAGCTTGCTATGTTCCTGACTGCGGTGTAATTTCTTTTTTCGCATCAGTTCCCGTTTCAGGCTTTTTTCCTTTTCTACCCTCTGCATATGTTCAATCCGGCTCTTCTGCTCCATATTTCTCTCTTCCCGTGCCATACGAGCCTTAATCTCATTCTTTTCCTGACGCTGCTCTGTCTTTCCCTCCTGCTCATGACGCTTTCTCAGCTGTTCTTCCTGACGCAGGTTCTGGGTTTTCATCTGGGCGCACTCAACCATACGTTTTGCATGGGCAATTGCCGCATTTACCTCTCCCTGATTGTACTGTTTATTTCCCTTACATTTCACCAGACCACTCAGCTTACTCTTTGCCAGAACCGTTACCCTTCCGGCACTCTGGGCTTTGCTTGCCCGCATAATTGCAGCAGAAATTTCTCTCGCATTATAATTAAGTTTTCTTGTTCCACGCTGATTGGACGATCTATTTGTAGTTTTTGATTTGCTGTTAAGACTTTTGGTTGACAGGGTGAACGACGTCATTCCTCCCATTGTCAGTCCACCAGCTGTATAAGATGAGACTTTCATACCGTGTTCCTCCCTGAGCCACTATGAGGTGCTTCCCTGCACCCTGATACTATTGTTATAAAATACATCGACCGTTCTATGCAGAAACTTAACCATTATACCATTTGATGTATTTTTTTTTATTATTTTGACATAATATATAGAAAACATTAGAAAGGAATATAAAATATGGATACATCTAATAATGATTCACTGCCTATGGGCTTTGCTATGGGACTTGCTATGGACTTAGATTCTATGAGCCGGTTTTCCAACTTAACCGAAGCGCAAAAAGAAGAACTTTTAAACCGTGCCAGAGATGCCAAATCGAAGGATGAAATGCAAAGAAT
Source organism: uncultured Eubacterium sp. (assembly GCA_964620885.1). GTDB lineage: Bacteria > Bacillota > Clostridia > Lachnospirales > Lachnospiraceae > Petralouisia. Next base: position 6,893 of record CAZUKR010000089.1, on the reverse strand, counting down.
TATAAGTCAGATTTCTGATGGACAGACTCTCTAACAATACTATGTAAGGGGTATAATATTTTGTCCGCTTATAGCTTTTATTTAGCCATAAGCGGACATCTTTTCCATAACCGAATTTGGTTAATAGTACGTTTATGTATTTGTACTAAATATTTAATATCTAAGAGACCAAGAGTATGCCCTGCAATTTTTTAGGTATTATACTAAACTTTTCTTCTATTATCCTGCAAACCGCAAGACAAAGAACTCCACCTGACACATTAAAAATTAAGTCATTAATATCCGTTAGATGTGAAGGATATTCAGTTATCCAATTTATTAAAAACTGTATACTCTCTATTCCTACACTAATACAAATAACAGATAGAATAATTTTTACGTTGGAATATCTTTTTAAAGAAAACCATTTCATCACAGCAACAATCGGCATAAGTAATATAATATTTCCAAAAAGCTGAATTCCTCCATAAAATGAATAAAAATATTGTTCTATTCCTGAAAAAGGAATAGAACGTACAAATATGGCCGCTTCCCCCACACCTTTCTTAAACTGCTCTAAGGCCTGGGATTCTAAAATACAGATAGGCAAAATGGTAACCTTCATCAATAATAAATAATAAAATTCTGACAATGCCCAATAAGAAAACTTATGTTTTCTTGTTTTTTTTGTTTTATATACCATAAATAGTATCGCCATTATAATGATATATAATATGAAAAATGTTGTAAAATGTAAATCAATTATCTTCATTGTAACTTCCTCTGCTCGTTAATCCCATTCAAACGAAACCTCTCCTGTCCAGCGTATACCGGTAAAGTTTCTTAGCCATACCTTTCTTTTTTCAGTTGTTTTAAAAGTTACCGAGCTATCTTTAATAGAAGATGTCATTTTAACTGGTCCATCCCATCCATACCAATATTTTTTAGCCCAGATAACTCCCATGTTGCAATCCGGTGCTCCAACATTAGGTGAGATTTGCACTGTCACTTTTTATTTAGGCTGTATATATCTTGAAAATACCCCTCCTGTCATGTCATATGTCGATGAATAACTACCCGCTGCAAAAACAGTTGTCTGCATCATAATAACTGAAAACATTACCGCTACTGCTGTCACTAATTTTTTTCTAAACTTATTTTTCATTTTACTTTTACTCCTCTGCTTTTATCTTTATACTAAGTTTAAGGTAATAATGTTCATATTTTGACCCTATATCTGCAGATTTTTAGAATATCACGTTGAACCCATTACCAGCTTAATTATAAATGTACATCCCATAAAAACCATATCGTATTTAGAAAATATAAATTACTATAATATTAGTTCATAGCATTAATGTAACTTTTTATTATAATATTTCTCATAATGCTTTTTTACATACAAGCCCTCTTGCCGTTCCAAAGCAACTGCTATATAATAGGTTTTTCTTAGTATTTCTTCGCATTCCTGTATTGTAAAATTAACATTTTTTCTTTTTTGTAATAAATGTTCCATATTCCATACTCGCTCACATAACAAGAAAATCAAATTTTCTGAACACTGATTCTCTTTACATAAGGCAATCCCTTTCTCTGTACTCTCTATTGCCTTCCAATGCTTACCAAGCAGCCTATACCCTTTTGCCAGATTATACAAAATCATGATATAAATATTTTTTTTAACTTTAAATGCATTATTCTTCAATTTTTTTTCTAAAAACTCCAATATTTGAATTGCTTCCTCCGATTTTTGCTCCATAAGATATGTATCCGCAATATTGGATAAAATTAATATTTCCTGTTCTGAAAGCAAAATACTCTCAAGTCCTTTTTCCCTCCATTCTTTTATTGTTAGTTCCAATATATCTTCCAGTTTTCCTCTTGCCTGAGCCGCACTAATCTTCCCTGATTTTTGCTCTAAAATAATAGATACCCTTTTCATATACTGATTACTAAATAATGTTTTATCAATTACCTTTTCTAATTTTAAAAAAATTTTTTTTGCCTTTTTATATTCAAATCTATTTAGCGCTTCACCTAGCTCTTTTTGGTATTCTACCGCTTTTATATTTTCTGATAAAAATGTTACATATGCCCTGAATGGATCCTGTCCCATTTTCTCCATTAAATTTTTATATACCCTTTTTCCCGGGTCTTGTCTACCATTTTCAATACGGGACAATGTAAGTACAGAGCAAACTTCTTCTGCAAGCTGTTCTTGAGTCATACCTTTAGATTTTCTGGCGGTTTTCATAATGTCTCCTATATAATGTACCTCCATCGCAATTCCTCCCTTAAATATTTTTCTATTTCCTTTACTCTCTCGTTTTTTTCAAGTTTATACAAATAATACGCTTTTAAACACATCTCTGTACAAACTTCTTTTCTTCTCACTTCCTTTTGGAAAGCCTCCTGCCACAAGTTCCTGGCACAAATAAAGTACAGTTCCGCTGCATAACGATAACTTTTTCCCCTCCAAATACTCTTTAATCCTCTTTCCGCCTCCTGAACGGCCTGCATATGACGTCCTTGCTTTTCATATAATTTTGAAAGTTCTAATTGTATTCTGGGGTAAACCTGCTCTCTTAAATCCGATGAATAATATTTCTTTATACATCTTTGAATCTGTAATAATTTTTCCTCCTGTACATTGATTTGTAATAATAACAACATAATATCTATTTCCCTTTTGCTTAGCAAGATATCCTCCTTCCCTGTGAAATCAACGGTATATCCAGCCGCCTGCTCTAAAAATCCGTATATTTCTTTTTCCGGTCTCCCTATTTTCTCCATAATTTGAGCTTTTTTAAATATCAGATACTGCCCAATGTAAAAGGGCTTTGATAGAATTTCTTCGTAATATCATTTAATATCTACTCAAGGAGACAAAAATGGAACTAGCAAAGCAAATAAAATTTTATAGAGAGCGTAATGGATTGTCCCAGGAAAAACTTGCAGAGAAAATATTTGTATCCAGACAATCTATCTCTAATTGGGAAAACGAAAAAAGTTATCCCGACATTCATAATATATTACAACTAAGTGTTCTGTTTCATGTTTCCTTAGACGAATTAGTAAAAGGAGATGTAGATATGATGAAAAATGAAGTTGCAAGAAACAAATTAAATTTTTGGGGAAATGGTATGCTTATAAGTATGATACTGATGCCCCTGTCAATAGCACCTGCATTAAAAGCTTTAGGTCTAAAGGGATTGTTCATACCGTCACTCTTTTGTATCTTGATGTTTATATGTGCAATTCAGACAGAAAGGCTTAAAAAGAAAAATAATCTTCAAACATACTCTGAGATTCTCGCCTATATGGAAGGCAAAGAAATTGATAAAGAAAAATTGAAAAAGGAAAGAAAAAATCTTAACAGAAATACGATTTTAAAAATGCTGGCAAGTGCAGGTATCACTTTAGTTTTAATAGGTATCGGTTTTATTGTGTACCTTTTTTGATGAAATTGATTTCTTCTCAATTTAACAACAGATAAAGCCAACGACTTCTTACGATACTAGATATGGGGCTGCCGCTTTTACGATTGAAAAATCGTGAAGCGGCAGCCCCATATCTAGTATATACATAAAAATATTTAAATTTTCCAACAACCCTTTTGTCTGTCTAATTTTATATCACAAGATCTACTGTAGGTGCCGGCGCCGGGTCGGCTCCTCCTGTCTGAGGTGTCTGTACGGGTGCTGTTCCTTCTACACCGACTTCGATCTGCTGTTTTATTTGAGCTTCTGTCAGCTGAAGTGCCTCTGGGCTTAAATCAAAGCTTACCCCTGTTGACACGAATGCACTATATGGATTATCTAAACCACGCAGCTGCTGCTTTAGATAATCCATATCAGCTTCATTCAGCTTGCCTTGTTCCTGACTGCGGTGTAATTTCTTTCTTCGCATCAGTTCCCGTTTCAGGCTCCTTTCCTTTTCTACCCTCTGCATATGTTCAATCCGGCTCTTCTGTTCCATATTTCTCTCTTCTCGTGCCATACGAGCCTTAATTTCATTCTTTTCCTGACGCTGTTCTGTCTTTCCCTCCTGCTCATGACGCTTTTTCATCCGTTCTTCCTGACGCAGGTTCTGGGTTTTCATCTGGGCGCACTGAACCATACGTTTTGCATGAGCAATTGCCGCGTTTAGTTCTCCCTGATTATATTGTTTATTTCCCTTACATTTCACCAGGCCACTCAGCTTACTTTTTGCCAGAACTGTTACTCTTCCGGCACTCTGTGCTTTGCTTGCCCGTAAAATTGCAGAAGAAATTTCTCTTGGATTATAATTAAGTTTTCTTGTTCCACGCTGATTGGACGATCTATTTGTAGTTTTAGATTTGCTGCTGAGACTTTTAGTCGACAGGGTGAACGACGTCATTCCTCCCATTGTCAGTCCATCAGCTGTAAAAGATGATACATTCATAATGTGTTCCTCCCTGAGCCACTATGAGGCGCTTCCCTGCACCCTAATACTATTGTTATAAAATACATCGACCGTTCTATGCAGAAACTTAACCATTATACCTTTTGATATTTTATATGAAAGACATGATATGTATTTTTTTATTATTTTTTTGACATAATATATAGAAAACATTAGAAAGGAATAAAATTATGGATACATTTAATAATGATTCACTGCCTATGGGCTTTGCTATGGGACTTGCTATGGACTTAGATTCTATGAGCCGGTTTTCCAACTTAACCGAAGCGCAAAAAGAAGAACTTTTAAACCGTGCCAGAGATGCTAAATCGAAGGACGAAATGCAAAGAATTATAAGTCAGATTTCCGATGGACAGGCTCTCTAAGAGTTTTGTGTAAGGGATATAACATTTTGTCCGCTTATAGCTTTCATTTAGCCATAAGCGGACATTTTTGATATCTTACAGTCTGTATATATTCTGGATGTCTCCAGACCCATTTTTCTCATTAATTCCTCATATACCTTTTTTCCAGGACTCTGCCTGCCATTTTCAATCCGTGACAACGTAAGTACGGAGCAAATTCCTTCTGCTAACTCCTCCTGAGTTATTCCCATAGATTTTCTGGAACATTTTATCATATCTCCTATCTCATAAATGCTCTCTGCTCCTTCTCCCGTTTTTTGAACTGTCCGGCTATAGCTATCCTGTTTTTTATAAAATTTTATAAGTTCCAATTGTAATTGATAATAACTCTTTCCTCTCGTTTCCCTAAAATGGTACTTCTTCATATACCTTTGAAGCAACCGTTTTTTTTCCTCTGCTGCACTCCCTCTTTGTTCCTGAACATTTATCTGTAATATTTCAAAAATAATATCTTTTTCCCTTTTACTTAACGGGAACTCCTCTGTTCCCGAAAAATCAATCGTATACGCAGCCGCTCTCTCTAGGAGTTCAAGTATTTCCTTCCTCTTTCCTCCCTTTATACGCGTAAGTTGTGCCTTTTGAAATATCAGATACTGCCAGTCTAATATGTCCTTCTCCCCCAACCTGGATTCATACTCTTTGTACAATGCTTCAGCCTCTGCTATATGCCCTTTTCTAATTGCTTCATCCAACTTCTCCCGGATCAGATAAGACTTATAATCCTTAGCATCTAATAAAAGCGTAATTTGACTAAAGTCGATGCCCACCCGCTCCAATAACGCCTGGGAAAGCAGCATCGGTATGTTTATTTCGTCATTTTCAACCCGGGATATGGTCGAAATTGAGCAGATTCCTCTGCATAACTGTGCCTGGGAAATTTTTTTCTGATTTCGATAAAAATAAATAATTTCCCCTAATGTATATGTTTTCATTTTACTAGTACCTGTTCCCTTGTATTTTACCTTATGTATCATGCATAATAAATTATATAATATAATCCATTTTAGAGCCCAATTTGTACGCATATTCTGCAAATTGGGCTTCTAATTTTCTATAAAGTAAAAGACACTGCAAAACTATTTTTGCAATGTCTTTATACTAATTCTCAAAAACTACCTTACTTTTTGTAACACTCCCCCATCCATTTCAAATACCTCATCACAAAGTACAGCAATATCTTCCTTATTATGGCTTGCCAGAAGAATGGTTCTTCCCTGCTCTTTTAATTCCAGAAATAATTTTCTCATTTCTTCCACCCCTTGATTGTCCAGACCATTCATAGGCTCATCCAAAATAAGAATCCGTTGTTCTTCCATAATTGCCTGGGCAATGGCCAAACGCTGCTTCATCCCCATAGAATAATTTCCTACACGCTTTTTTGAATTGGGATCAAGCCCTACTTTTTCTAACATATTACAGATAAACTTTTTATCCTTTTTATTTCGTATCATATACAAAAATTCCAGATTTTTATATCCGCTGTAATTTCTCAGAAATGATGGCTCCTCTATAATAATACCTGCCCCGGACAGCATATCCATATCTTTTCTTATCTTCTTGTCTCTCACATAAATCTCTCCGGAATCCAGATTTAAGAATCCACAGATACATTTAAACAACACCGTCTTTCCAGAGCCATTGCGCCCTACAATCCCATAGATTCCTCCTTTTTTACAAGTAAGATTCACTTCCTTTAATACCTGATGATTTCCAAAACTTTTGGAACCATTTTCAACCTTTATGATATCCATCTCAATTCCCCTTAATCTTCCTTATTCCATTGAAATTCTACTTTTCGTACCCTCCATACAATCACAGCACAAAGCAGCAGCAGTAAACCGGTTAACATGGGCAGAATATATGACAGCTCTGGCATAACCTGATACCCCAGCCTTTTACCGCCCAGTTCCTCTACCCTCATCCAGGAAACTGGTGAAAAACAATTAAAAAGTTCCTGCTTTGATAGAGAAATACTTTTTCCTATTACCGGAAGTACAATTAGAACACCAGCTATACTGATTGCTGCAATTCTAGAACCGATAAGGCTGATTGCAAACATTAAAA
>CAZUKR010000088.1:0-10933 GCA_964620885.1 uncultured Eubacterium sp. | reverse complement strand
ACGCACTCCTAAAACATTCGAAATCCGCCCTACTCGGGCTACTTTCTCATGTTTTACGGGTCCCAAATTCATGCTTTTTCATGCAAGCATGAAAATCATGACCTTTTGACCCTGGTATCTCAATATTATTATTCTAGTCTACGTTTTATCACACCAAAACATACATTTTCTTGACTTTTCATCATTTTATGCTATAGTTATATGCACCAAAAAATACACTTCAGTTCTGCTGGGGGTGCCTTTTCCATTACTGTAAGGGAGAATTTTTTATTATGAAAAACTTTTTTACTTCTTATATAACAGACGCAGGAGAAAACGCTTATAAACTTACTTTATTGGGAATATTTACCGTAATTGCAGTAATTCTCGTACTGATTACCATTGCCCTGGTTATACGCCGCCGGGAAAACAATTCCCAAAAGCTCTCTGCAAAGCAACTGGCATTTTCATCTATTGCTTTAGCACTGGCTCTGGTAACTTCTATGATTAAGCTTCCAGAATTTCATAGCGGCGGTTCTGTCACTTTATTCAGTATGCTCTTTATTGCATTAATCGGCCACTGGTACGGACCATATGTAGGTATCATGTCTGCTGTATCTTATGGTCTCCTTCATTTTATTATAACCCCTATCTTCTATACCCCAGCCCAAATGTTAATTGATTATCCTCTGGCCTTTGGGTCTCTTGGATTATCCGGCTTTTTCTACAAAGGGAAGAATGGTTTGATAAAAGGATATATTCTGGGCGTTCTTGGACGCTACTTTTTTGCCTTTTTATCGGGACTTATTTTCTTCGCCGCCTACGCAGAGGGCAGCGGTATGAGTGTACCTATTTATTCTCTTTACTATAACGGCTCCTATATTATCCCGGAAGCAATTGCCACCTGCATACTTATCCGGTTTCCCGCCATGGCAAATGCCCTCAATCGCGTGAAAGGAATGGCTCTGGAATAATAATTCTGTATTCTTCCGGGGTCAATCCCGCAAGAACAGCTATTTTTTCATCTATCTGTTCATAAAGAGCATTCCACTGATTTTGGTCTGTAGCATGTTCCAGTTCTTTTACAAGATGCTCCAGCTCCTCCTGCTGTTCCTGAGAGGCAGGGGGAATGGGAATCTGTTCTATATGACTTCGCAGCACTTTCATAGAATAAAACTTTTTCTGGTATACAAACTGGGCTATTCTAGAATTTAAAACAGCCAGCACATAACTGGTACGAATGCCTTCCAGATGGGGAATTACGATATTACAACTGTTTAGGGATAAATATTTTTGGTCATCACGGGCAAATACCAGCTCCCTTCCAATAAAACGGTACAACAGCTTCTCCGGATGTCTATAATAATGCTCCGGTGCCGTCTGATGAAACCGTTCCGGCTGAAATACAAGATATCGTTTGGGAGGATTTATCCTATATTTTGTAATATCAGATCCCTTTAGAACTGTTTCTGCTTCCTCTGTTTTGTCATTACTGATATAGTTCCGGTTATTTCCTGTCACAATTCCCAATGCAAAATCAGCCTGTCCCTTTAAATAGTGCATGTTTAAGTTCTGTTCCAGCTTCTGTAGAATCTCATATTCTGCATCTTTGATATGGAAGCAAAAGCATTCTTTTTTCACCTGACGCTCCTGTTGAATCCAGAATATTTCCCCTCCGCAGCTTACCTTCATACCTCTGGTATTTAAAGCTTTTCCGGTCTTTTCAATCTTTAGGATAACGGAAGGACACTGAACCCCGTGAAACACATCTCCAAGATAATCCAGCTCTTTTATATCAGCACATGTCATAAGTATCTCCCTGATTTTCTCATGAGACTTTACATATAATATGGCCTCCGGCAATATAAACGCTACGGTTCCATCTGTTTTCACCCGATTGACTGCCTGTTCCAGAAATACATCATAGGACTCTGCTTTCTTTTCGGATGCTGTTTGAAATCTTTCTTTTAATCCTTCACATTCCTGTTTTGAAAACCCATATCCCCAGGGAGGATTTCCCAGAATACAATCATATTCCTGCTGTTCTTCAAATAGAAAATCCTGCTTTTTTATATGTTCCTTCCAAATCTTTGCAGGTATCTGCGGATATCTTATGGCAAGATTGATTCTGGTGAGCTTCACACTCAGTTCATCAATGTCCGTTCCGTATACGTCTTCGGGATTTACACTTTCCGGAAACTGAATAAGGAAATTTCCGCTTCCGCAGCATGGGTCCAGAATCGTCTTTCCCTGTTTTAATCTCCCTGCGGCTTCCAGGCTCTGTATTGTTTTCTGAACTACTGCGGTAGGGGTGTAATAGGCTCCCGTTACCTTTTTCTCCCCGGCATGACGAAGAGAAAGGTATAAATATCCCAGCACATCTACTTCTGGTTCCAGTACATACTGTACCTGGGGAAGCTCTGGTGTTTTATCAGAAAAACAATGGAGATCTTCTACCAGTTCCTGACAATCTCCCAAGTCTTTTCCTCTGGATTGATACAGCAATTGGAGAGCACATTCTGCTAATAATGCAGTTATGTCCTCTCTTGCTAATTTTTCCTCCTGAAACTCTTTCAGAATCTTTTGCACCGGTGCAAGGTTCTCTGATGTCACCGGTAAGTAATCCCGATATGTTTGTTTTCCCTGAATATATAATTTATTTCTGCGGCTTTTCAACCAGGTGCTTTTTTCTGTCTGTAGTTTTCTCCGTATTTGTCTTACTGTCTTATAAGAAAATCGATACTGTCCATGCATTTCTTTATCTGCCTTGATTTTCTCAGTTCTTATCCAGTTTCTTCCTGTTTCTCTGGAAATGGACAGTATCTCACATAATTCCTGTAGGGAATACCACTTCTCTTTCATATATGCTCCATATTATGTATTTTTATTAAAGAGTATAACACGAAATGACGAACTGGTAAAAGATGTCTTTTATCCTTTTACTGCTCCCTGGGCCATTCCACTTACCATATTTTTAACCAGAAAGAAATAAAGAAGCACAATGGGCACTGCAATAAATACACTTCCGGCGGCAAATCTGGCAAATTCTGTTTCATCCAGACTCATAAGACCTACTGCTACCGTATAGAGATTTTTTTCTTTCAATAAGAGCTTGGGCAGAATAAAATCACTCCATGGCCAGGTAAAGGACGTTAAGGCAGTGTATACAATAATGGGCTTTGATAAGGGAAGGTTTATCTTGCTGAATACTTGAAAATTTGTAGCTCCGTCAATACGTGCCGCCTCATCAATGGCTTTGGGAATGGTGTCAAAAAATCCTTTCTGGGTCAGATATCCCATGGGCGCTCCTGCACTGTAGATTAAAATCAGTCCCCACAACTGATTAATCAGATTAAACTGTGTCATCAGCAGATAAACCGCAATCATTCCCATAAAGGATGGAAACATGCCAAGAACCATTGTGGTTTTCATTATGGGTTTTCTTGCCTTAAACTCAAATCTTGACATGGTATAAGCAGTCAAAATTGTTAAAAATGTACCTAATATACAACTTCCAACTGCCACAAACAGGGTATTAAAGAACCACTCTGGATAGTTGTAAAGGGATGTATCCGTAAATAATTTTTCAAAACTTGCAAGGCTGTATTCTTTTGGAAAGAATCCCTCAAAAGAATAAATGGTTCCTGATTTAGAAAAAGAGGACAATATCAGCCACAGGCATGGAAAGAAAAATATAAATGCTACTACAATAAGAATCATATATGTAATAGTGGTATCCAGCGTTCTCTGGGTATTCCATGTTTTTTTCATTGAAAGGTATCCTCCTCCCGATAAGATGGCGACTTTATGTAAACTAACAAAGAAATTGCTGATGTAAATATAAAAATAATTAAACTGATTGCCGCACCGATATTATAATAATTGTTATCAATAGACAGGTTATACAGCCAATTAATGAGCAGGTCGGTATCACTGGCAAGGAAATATCCCTCCAGATACAGTCCGCCCCTTAAGAAGTAGAAAATACCAAAATTATTAAAGTTTCCAATAAACTGACTGATTAACACCGGCATGGTGGAAAACAACACAAAGGGCAGGGTCAGCTTCTGGAACTGCTTCCATTTTCCTGCCCCATCAATCTTGGCGGCCTCATACAGTGATGCATCCCGATTTGACAAGATGCCGGTTGCCAGCAGCATAATAGACGGTACACTAATCCAGCAGTTTACCAGCAGTCCTATAATTCTTGCCGTCCACTTGGCATCTAAATCTAGAAATCCAATGGCTGCTCCCCCTCCGGCTGTAATAAGCTGATTGATGGGACCTCCATAAGAAAACATAAATTTAAAAGCAATCAGGGTAATAAATCCTGGTATCGCATAGGCAAGTACGGGAAACGCCCGCCAGAATGCCTTTCCTTTTACACATTCCTTATCCATCAAAAGTGCTAAGCCAAGTCCTGCGAAATAATTTAATGCCGTAGACATTACAGCCCAGAGCAGATTCCACCCTAAAATCTTAAAAAAGGTAGGGGCGAACTGGGATAAGGTTAAGATCTTTGAGAAATTCTCCATCCCCACCCAGTCTACCAGTTCCGGCGGAACAACACTTCCTCCATAATTAGTAAAGGCAATCAAAATCATAAATATAATGGGCAGAATATTAAAAATACATACACCGATTACCGGAAGCAGCAGTACGGTTATATAAAATTTCTTATCCAGAAGATGCTCCAGGTCCTGTCGGAAGGTGGGTATTGCCTTTCCCTTCTTTTGACATTCCTGCATCTGATAAGCATCCTTTACATTCCACCGATACAGACATACAAATGCAGCCAGTACAATCCATGCAAATATTCCCATAAGAAGCATTACCACCGAGTTATCTCCCTGAATTCCAAGCCAGGCATCTCCCTTTTGTTCTCCTAAAGTAAAGAAACCTTTTAAGTCTGCAAATCCCCTGGTGATAAAATAATATACAATACTAATCTCTGCCAGTAGAAACAGCAGTCCTTTTCCAATCCTTCCATAAGCAAGCTGCCCTGCTCCCATAACAAGCAGTGACATCTTTACTTTGCCGCTGCTGTCTTTTATTTTCTCTTTCATTTCTTTCTCTCCTTACTTTAATGTAAAGATTGCATCATAAATCTGGGCATCTACCGTTTCCAGACCTGTCTTTAGTGAAGCCATATCCGGGTATTTCTTTTCTTCCTCTTTGCGGAACACATCTTTTGCAATATCCGTAAAAAAAGTCTCTGCCGGAGTCCATATCTGTGCTACCTCTTTTATAGAGGGCATCAATACAATCGTTCCTTTTTCCAGATTCTGATACAATAATTCCGATATACCGCCTACCTGCTCTGCAGCGTCTTCTCTGGCTGGTGCCACTCCTAACATTTCACTTCTCTTTACTGCCATTTCATAACTTGCTGCAAATTCTATAAAAGCAAGGCTGGCATTGGGAACCTTTGTATAGGCACTGATTGCATATCCATTTACACCGCCCATACTTTTGGATTCCATAAGGGCAGGCTCTTCTTCCTTCAAATCTCCGCTTTCCGGCAGTTTGGGAAGTCCTGTCATTACCAGATTTTCCTGTGCTTTTGTTTTTGCCTCTTCTGAATTCATTCCCTCCTTCTCATATGCTCTTACCAGTTCATCTAAAAAGGTAGAGTATACATCCGGGGTAGATATGGTGGCAAAATAATTTCCTTCTGCCAGCTTACTGTAAGCATTTGTGGTAATGGTATCATCAATACATTCCTCATTCATGGCAGAGGCAAGCTGTGACAGCACCCAGGCACCTTTTTCTGCCTCTCCCTTAGAAAGCCCAATATCCTTTGGATTGGTATTATTTTCTCCAAAAATATATCCGCCATAGGAAAACAAAAATCCACTGGAAAAATAGACGTCATATAAAGATTTCATGTACCCGTATTGGGAATTGTCTGCTTCATGGCGCTTTACAGAATAGCGATACATATCATTCCAGTTTTCTATCATATCCGGCACTTGATTTTGGTCTGCATCCCAGGTTATTTCCCAATCCTGGGGCAGTAAATCCTTCCGGTAATACAGCATGGACGCCTGCACGTTTACAGGAACACCACAGCAATAGGTATTGCCCTCTACTTCTGCCTTATAGGCATCCCATGCATTTTGCGGAATTTGTTTATAACATTCCATCTCTTCCACCGGAAGTGGATAGATATGCTTTCCTTCTGCATACTGCATAATGATGTCGTTTGCCTGGTACAGTACATCCGGCCCATACCCATAAGGTCCGTCGTTGGCAAGGTCTAAATACTGATCCATGTTGGCATCTACAGCAGTAATCCCTTCCTTGGCATAAGTTTCATTAAACGCTTTTATTAATTCCTCAAAATATCCTTTGGAAATGGCGGTATCATTTTCCAATACCCGTATGGTTACATTTTCTTCTAACTGTCCGTTAAATACTCCTTGTCCGGCCTTTCCCTTGTTTGTCTGGGTTTCAGGCTCCTTTTGACATCCTGTCAATGTAGAAATCCCCAAAATCACAGCCAACAGCAATGCTCCTGTACGCTTCATTTTCACTCAGTCCTTTCCTTTGCTTTTACTCTATTATGGTGACAACAAATCCTTTTGCTTTTAACGTAACACCTTCATAATTATTTTGACAAAGAACTGTTTCACTTCGCTGGCAAACTACTTTGTCATCCTTTGTCATATTGATTCTCAGCAGAACTGTATTCTTCTCATAACTTCTCTCTATGCAAAGCATCCCCTGTTCTTCCTGCACTTTTATATCCCCATACTGTACCGGTGTTTCTTTACGGATGTTAATCAATTCCTTTATCTTTTTCATTACATTCATATCCCAGGAAGATGCATCCCAGGAAAATCCCCTTCTGGAATCCGGATCATAACCACCTTCCATACAGATTTCTGTGCCGTAATAAAGACAGGGAGCTCCTACAAAAATCATTTCCAGTGCGATGGCCGCCAGCAGCTTATCCTTATCTTTGTTTACCTCTGTATAAAACCTATGGGTATCGTGAGAATCCAGTAAATTCAGCATCATACAGTTTACCTGTTCTATATTGCGCATTAAATTGGAATTTAGCTTTTCTGCCATTTCCTTTGCTGTAAATACCCCTTTGGAGAAATAATCCAGACACGCCTTTGTAAATGCATAGTTCATAATACTATCATACTGATCCCCCATCAGATAGGAATAAGCGTCATGCCAGTTCTCTCCGATAATCACACACTCCGGCTTTTCTTTTTTGACTGCCCTTCGGAATTTTCTCCAAAATTCATGGGAAACCTCATCTGATACATCCAGCCGCCAGCCATCTATATCCGCTTCTCTTATCCAGTAAAGAGCAACTTCAATTAGAAAATCCTGTACCTGTTCATTTGCTGTATTTAATTTGGGCATATAATTACATGCTGCAAAGCACTCGTAATTCAGGGCTTCCGGTTCCGGAAAATCTCCTTCTATTAAAAACCAGTCATAATAAGGGGATTTTTTTCCTTTTTTTAATACGTCCTGAAACTGCTCCATTTCCATACTGCAATGATTAAATACGGCATCCAGTACTACACGAATCTCTTCTTCGTGAGCCTGCTTTACCAACTGTCTTAATTCCTGTTTAGTTCCAAACTGGGGGTCTACGGTAAAATAATCTATGGTATCATATTTGTGATTGGAAACAGATAAAAATACCGGTGTCAGATACAGGGCATTAATCCCAAGCTCCTTAAAGTAATCCATCTTTTCCATAATCCCTGCCAAATCTCCTCCGGCAAAGCTTTTCGGTGTTGGCAGGTCATCCCATTTCATGTTAATATAACTTGTGTCCTTTTGCTTATTTCCCTGATAAAAGCGATCTATAAATATTTGATAAAATACTGCACTTCTCATCCAGTCTACGGTATCCATGATGTCATTTTTATTAATATAAGGCATCTGAAAGAAATTGTAAAATCCTTCTTCAAAATGGTATTCTAAGGTCACACCATCTTCACTGAAATAGTAGATATTTTCTTCTTCCTCTATTTGAAAAATGTAGGCAAACCTTACATCGGTAAGCTTCATTTTAATTTCGTAATAATTGTAAAGACTGTCGCTGTATTTTATTTCCATCGGAATCTTTTCCCGGCAAAAGGTAAAATCATATTTGGCAGCATGCACCAGAAATACTTTTACCTTTTCATCTTCCTTTGCCATCCGCAGGCGGATAACCAGTTCCTTTTCCCCCACGGCAAAGCAATAGCGGGAATCGGGAATATGTAGAATTGCAAATTTATTCATGTTTTTATTTCCTTTTCTATTCTTTGTAGTTGACAAATTTTCCAAAATTCTATATAACAAGGAATTAGAATCGTATTTAAAGGAGCGTATTGCAGATGAAAAAAAAGATTACCATCAAAGACGTAGCCAGAGAGGCTAACGTTTCTGTTGCCACTGTTTCTTATGTCATCAACGAAAGAAGTGAAAAACGTATTAGTGAGAAAACCCGTAAAAAGGTACTGCAGGTTATTAATCTGCTGGGTTATACACCAAATCAGTCTGCAAAAGCTCTTGCCACCAGCCGAAGCAACATGGTAGCTCTTTATGTATCCCCTGATGTTCCTGTTTTGAAAAATGCAGAGCAGTTTCAATTTATCAATTTTCTATCTTCTTTCCTTCAGGAAAAGAATTATGATTTGATTTATTTAAGCAGCTCCTACACTGGACAATTTGACCATGCAGATGTAATCATCTGTTATGATGTTTCTTCCGAATATTTTCATCAGATTGGCGATAATAATTTTGCCCCGTTAATTGCCTGGGACTGTATGATTCATGATCCGTTATTCTTTCAGATTAATTCGGATTATGAGAAAATTTCCCATAAGGCATCTGACTATTTTAACCAGGAAGAGTATACTCTCTTAATACTGGAAACTCCTAATCAGGAGAGGAAGAAGTATCTGAAATCTCTTTTCTCAAATATTATTTATGTAAAAGATGTAACAGACCTTGCTTCCCTTCCTAATCAGAACTTTCTGGTTGTGGAACATACGCTGTACGAATGTCTGAAGGACCAGACAAACCTTTGCTTCCTTCCATCTCTTACTGCTGCTAAAGGCGAGGTTTTATTTCAATGTATCGAAAATGCCCTTAAACGTATCCCTTTAGAACAGCACGATATTCTGGTGTGATTACTGACAGCTTACGGTTAGCACCTTGGCAGACGAATCATACCGGAAGGTATAAATTCCTTCCTGATTTGCGGTGAGATTGGCACTATCTGTTCCAGATACCACCGATTGGCTTTCTGTATCTTCTACCGCAATGTTGGTAAAACGGATGTATTCTGTTCCCACACTGCTGTTTTCCCCAGCTGTTACCATGGAGGTAAACATAAACTCATCTCCTTTGGTCAATTTTATCTCCAAAGTATAAATTCCATCTTCTTCCGTAAACCTCGTTTCATCTGTATAGACATCTTCCCATCCTGTAATCTGAGCACCTTTGATGTAATAATCAGTTCTGACATCTTCTTCTGAAGCAGTGCTTTCCCCGTTGTATGTCCAGGTAATTACATCATATGGGCTAATGTTGAATGCCTCTTTGTTTTCTTCTGTATAATTTCCATTGTCTGTTTCATAAGTATCTTCTGCCGGATAAGTCGTCAGGGTAAATGTATAGTTTCCTGCTACTGCACATTTAATATTAGAACGCTTGCTGCTGATATCTCCAAGACCGCCGGAATTTGCAAAGTACTCTGTTCCATCCTTAGAAATACTGTCTAAATATCCATACCCTCTCTGATTCTGCCAGGATGCTCCTGTGGATGTATCTGCTGCAAACTGAAACTCATCTCCTTCTTTTAAATCCAATGTCATGGTATAGCAGTTTGCTTCACTATTATCTTCTTTTGTCATCTGGTGGGCATCTCCAATCACATTTCCCCAGTTAGACTCCATTAGCACCGGACTGGTTCCGCTTCCTAAGATAACAAATTGCCTGGTGTCTTCTGCATGCGTTACAAATCCGCCGAATACCCTGGTATCTTCTGTAATCGCAGTAGTGAAGTCAAATCTATGGGTCATCTGGGGTGTTGCAAACCATCCCACAAAAACCTTTTCACCTTTTTGGGGTTGGTATTCTGTCACACATTCTCCACTTTTTACCTCTTCCGTATTCAGTACTGTTTTACCGTCAGAATCATAAAATTCCACCGTGTAAATACCTTCCTTTGATTCCTCTTTCTTTGAATTGCTCCCTGCTTCTTTGTTTCCACACCCTGCTGCCCCAGCAAAAACCATAATCGCCATTGCTAAAATCATTACCAAACGTCTCTTTTTCATTCTTCTCCTCTTCCTTTCCCTCTTAATTTTTCTATAACCGCATTGTTAAACGGTTAAGCATCTCATTGTTTTTTAAGCAAACTGCACAATTTGTGAGTTTGCTCAAACGGTTAACCTGTTCTAAATGTATCACGGTTAAAGTCGGATGTCAAGAATTTTTAAACAATGTAACAAAAAAAGCCGATGAGAAAAATTCTCAACAGCTTTTTTCGCCTTCTATTCCACTGATTTTAAAGACTCAAGCATATCAATATTGCGTATGCGGGGCTTCATACACTGGTTTACCAGCCATGTGAAGAACATGGTCAGAGCACCTGCTCCGGCATATCCCTGCCATGTAAGATGCCGGTTCATAAAAATCATATCCGGTTCTACCGTTGTAACAACTGCCCGGTATAGGAAGATACCGCCCAACAGACCGATTGCACATCCTATAATGGAAAGAATAATAATCTCCCGATAAATATAACTGTAAGTCTCATTGTCATAAAAGCCCAGCACCTTTAAGGTGGCCAGCTCCCGCTGACGTTCCCCCACGTTAATATTGGTCAGATTATAAATTACTACAAAGGCAAGTAATCCCGCCGCAATAATCAGTATCCATATGATGTTATCCACACTATTGATAGAAGTCTTGATGTTTCCCATAA
>CAZUKR010000087.1:1660-11018 GCA_964620885.1 uncultured Eubacterium sp. | reverse complement strand
TTTCGAATGTTTTAGGAGTGCGTGAGCACAAAGTGCGGAGCAATCCGTGGTATCACGTGGTCAAGATACCTTTTGACACCCTAATCATATTGAGATACATTATTAGAACTATAAAGGAGAAATCATATGAGCTATGTTGATGAAGTGCTGGAACGTGTAATTGCGAAAAACCCGGCAGAACCTGAATTTCATCAGGCAGTAAAAGAAGTTTTAGATTCTTTAAGACCAGCTATTAAAGCAAACGAAGAAGTATATCGAAGAGAAGCATTATTAGAGCGTCTGACCGAGCCGGACAGACAGTTGAAATTCCGTGTACCATGGGTAGATGATAAAGGACAAGTACAGGTGAACACAGGGTATCGTGTACAGTTCAATAACAGTATTGGACCATACAAAGGCGGTATCAGACTGCATCCTTCCGTAAACCTTGGAATCGTTAAATTCCTGGGCTTTAAGCAGATTTTTAAAAACTCTTTGACAGGGCTTCCTATCGGTGGAGGTAAGGGTGGCAGCGATTTCGATCCTAAGGGAAAATCAGACCGTGAAATTATGGCATTCTGCCAGAGCTTTATGACAGGGCTTTATAAATATATCGGTGCGGATACTGATGTACCTGCAGGAGATATTGGAACCGGAGTAAGAGAAATCGGTTATATGTACGGACAGTTCAAGAGAATCCGTGGTACATTTGAAGGTGTATTAACAGGAAAAGGACTTACTTATGGTGGTTCCCTGGCACGTGCAGAAGCAACCGGATACGGCTTATTATATTTTACAGATGAAATGTTAAAATGCAACGGACATGACTTCAAAGGTAAAATTGTATGTGTGTCTGGTTCTGGAAACGTTGCAATTTATGCAACACAGAAAGCACAGCAGTTAGGCGCTAAAGTTGTTACCGTCAGTGATTCTTCGGGATGGGTATATGATTCGGAAGGGATTGATGTTCCATTATTAAGGGAAGTAAAAGAAGTGAAACGTGCACGCCTGACAGAGTATGCAGCAGCAAGACCATGTGCAGAATACCATGAAGACCGGGGGATATGGAAGGTGAAATGTGATATTGCACTTCCTTGTGCTACACAAAATGAGCTGTTATTAGATGATGTAAAAGCATTGGTAACAAATGGATGTCTTGCAGTAGCAGAAGGAGCCAACATGCCTGCTACTCAGGAAGCAACAGAATACTTACAGGAACATAAAGTATTATTTGCACCTGGAAAAGCGGCAAATGCAGGTGGAGTTGCCACATCTGCACTGGAAATGAGCCAGAACTCTGAACACTTAAGCTGGTCTTTTGAAGAGGTTGACAGCAAACTGCAGACCATTATGGTGAACATTTTCCATAATATGGAGGATGCTGCAAAACGTTATGGGAAAGAAGGCAACTATGTAGCAGGTGCTAATATTGCAGGCTTTGAAAAAGTTGCAGCTACAATGATTGCTCAGGGTGTCTGCTAAAAAAATAATTGACAGCATTATAAAAACTGTTGTATAGTAATAACAGCATAGCGGAGATATTCCGCATGAATATTTAAAGAGAAAGAGGTAAGTGTATGTTACGTGTGTTAGTAGTGGAGATTGCAGCAAAATAGTTGTAAAGGAAAGAACTATTGCCAAGGCTATAGTTGCGCCCTTATACCGATAAGGCTATCGGTATATCTGTCTGCTAAATACACAGCATATACTTCAAATATAGGTTTTATAAAGCAACGGTTTCCAGAGAGGAATCCTCTGTTTTGTGTCACCATGTTTAGAAACACAGAAGTAGTATGCATTTTTGCAGATATACTTCTGTGTTTTTATTTTATAGAAAATATAAGCAGAAGTGTCGAAGGCACTTTGGTATTGCGATCTTCACAGGAATGAAATTGAACTCTATAGAGCACCAATAATAGAAAAGGAAGAAGCAAAATGATAAACATGGAACAGACTTTGGAAATAGATAAATTAAAAGAAAAATTATTAGAATTAGCAAGCACCAATAAAGCAAAACAGAAGATTATGGAACTAACCCCGATGCTTTCAGAGACAGCAGTTATTTCTGCACAGCGGGAAACCACAGAAGCCAGAATGATTATAGAGTATCAGGGGAATCCCCCTCTGACCAATCTGGATGATGCACAGGAATATCTGGCATTGGCAGAAAAAGGAAGCTGTCTCACAGCAGAGCAGCTGGAGCAGGTTGCATCTATACTTACAACGGTGAGGCGCCTGAAAGACTTTTTAAACCGGGCAAAGCAGCTGGAAATCAGTCTGCCCTACTATGAGGAAAACCTGGATGCCATGGAGGATGCACGAGAGGAGATTAACCGTGTGATCCGCGGCGGAAAGGTAGATGACTATGCCAGCAGGGAATTGAAATCCATTCGAAGTGAGATTGATCGTCTGGAAAAGAAGGTCCGGGAAAAAGCAGATGTAATACTGAAGGCAAATAAAAGTTGTATGTCAGACAACTTTTCCACATTGCGCAGTGGACATATCTGTCTGCCGGTAAAGAAGGAATATAAATTTAAAATACCGGGAAGTGTCATTGACCAGTCATCTACCGGAAGCACATTATTTATAGAGCCTTCCAGTGTAGCAAAATATAGCAGCCAGTTAGAATTAAAAAGACTGGAAGAAGAAAATGAAGTAAGACGTATTCTGTATACGCTGTCTGTGATGCTGGCAGACGGAGCAGAGATTTGTGCGGCAAATAAAAGAACCATGGAGAAATTGGACTTTGCCTTTGCCAAAGGGAAAATCAGTATAGAATACGGCGGGAGACAGCCCAATATTACCACAGATAGAAGGATACGGATGAAGAATGCCAGACATCCTTTGATGGATCAGACCGTGTGTGTGCCATTGAACTTTGAAATGGGAAATGGAATCAATGGAGTCATTATTACCGGGCCAAATACTGGAGGGAAAACAGTTGCAATTAAAACGGTAGGTATGAACTGCTTTATGGCCCAATGCGGATTGCATGTCCCTTGTGAAGAAGCAGAAATCTGTATGAATAATCAAATACTGTGTGACATTGGGGACGGGCAGAATATGTCTGAGAATCTATCGACGTTTTCAGCCCACATCACCAACATACTTGCCATTTTGAAAAAAACAGGGCGGGAAAGTCTTGTTATTCTGGACGAACTGGGTTCTGGAACAGACCCTGCCGAGGGAATGGGAATTGCCATTGCAGTACTGGAGGAATTAAGGAGGTCAGGAGCGTTGTATCTTGTTACCACCCATTATCCGGAAGTGAAGAATTATGCAGAGAAGGCAGAAGGTATTATAAATGCAAGGATGTCTTTTGACCGGGAGAGTCTGCGGCCATTGTACCAGCTTGAAATCGGAAAAGCTGGAGAGAGCTGTGCTCTTTATATCGCAAGAAAGTTAGGAATGCCGGGCAGTATGCTAAAATGCGCCAGTGAAGCGGCCTATGGAGAAAACACACAGGAATTTCTGGAAGTGGATGCTGCAGAAGCATTGGTACAGGAACGGACCGCAGGAGTAAAAAAGAAAAAAATACTGAAGAACAATCAGAAACAGGCAGAGGTATTTCAACTGGGAGATAGTGTTATGGTATATCCTGATAAAAAAATAGGGATTGTGTGTCAGACGGCAGATGAAAAAGGAGTTCTGCGGGTGCAGATGCGGGATAAAAAAATCTGGATAAATCATAAAAGGATAAAACTGCATGTTGCAGCAGAGGAGCTGTATCCGGAGGATTATGATTTTTCCATTGTGTTTGATACCGTAGAAGAGCGAAAAGCAAGACATCAGATGGGGCGCAAACATGTGGCAGAAATGGAACTGTATATAGAAAAAGAAGAAATGTTACACTAATGACTTTCAATAAAAAATATGCAATAGATAAACTATTGCATATTTTTTATTTGCTGGAATAATTCCAGATCGGATTGTGTAATTTTTAAGTTAGAACAATAATTTTTGCCTTCCGGAGTAGTTACAGTCACTTCAATAACGGTGTCTTCCTTTATGCCGTCATTTGCAACTGCCTGAAGAAACTTTGGAAATTTGGGATGGTTGGAAGTGAACTTCTGCCATGCTCCCATTAACTGAAATATCTGGTTTGGATTCATTGCCATAAAATACCTCCTTTCCAGCGTTTTAGCGCTTATACTGTATTGGTTTCATAGACTCGTTCAGAGAGTCGAATTTATAGCCTTTATCTGCAAGGCTTTCTAAAAGAGCAGGAAGCGCATTCAGGGTAGGATATCTTCCGGCACCGTCATGCATTAGGACAACGGGAAATTCAAAACTTCCCACATTGGTTCCTACATTTTCCAGAATGTTTTCGGAGGTGGTGAGACTGCTTCCGTCTCCAGAACTTACATTCCAGTCATAATAAATGAAACCCCGCCGTGTCATTTCTGCAATAATGTCATTTACTACAGAGGTCTTTCCATTGGTACTTCCTCCGGGGAAGCGGAACAAGGCGGGACGCTGGCCGGTTTCTTCATAAACCCAGTCATATACCTTTTCAAAATCTTCCAGGAATGCATCTACAGACTGATATATTTTATTATAATCATGGCTGTAGGAATGAAGAGCCAGAGTATGTCCCCGGTCTACAATGTCTTTTAAATAAGAAGAATATTGCGGGCTGTCAGAATATACCACAAAAAAGGTTGCTTTTGCATCGTATTCATCCAGAAGATCCAGAACTTCCGGAGTCAGCTCCGAAGGACCGTCATCAAAGGTAAGGTACACGGTTTTAGATGTTGTTCCGTTGTTAGAAGAAGTGGATCCGGCATAAAGGTCCTGATATTTATTCTTGTAACCGGAACTGTTCTTATAACCGGAACTGTTCTCGGAATCACTTTCATCCTCAGCAGAATCTATGGTATTCTGGCAGTCAGAAAGCTGTTGGGTCAGTTCTGCAATATAGTCTTTTTGACCGGAAATGAAATCTTCTTTTTCCTGTAGCTGTTGATTCAGGCTGTCCACGTCAGACTGCAGAGTTGTGTTTTCTTCTTTTGAACTATCCTCTTCTGCCCTGTATTTAACAAAAATCACTCCACATAGAATAATGACACTAATGAATAAGAGCGAGGATATAACTATTAAAAATTTTTTCATAATATCTCCTTTGTATGGAATAAACAGTTTTAAGTATATACCAAAATCTGTTAGGTCCGCAAGAAGATTAAGGATAAATTAAGAAAAATTATACAGCACTTTACATAGAAGGAACATGGGTTGTATAATCATTCAGAACAGTGTAAAATAGAGAAAACAGAAAAATAGGAGAGTTATGGACGAGAAATTTTTAAGAACCGGACTTCTGATTGGAGAAGAAGGTTTCGATAGATTACAGAAGGCAAAGGTAGCAGTATTCGGCGTGGGCGGTGTTGGCGGATATGCAGCAGAAGCACTTGCCAGAAGTGGTGTGGGAAGTCTTGTACTGGTAGATAAGGACGTGGTAAGCGTATCCAATATCAACCGGCAGATTATAGCTACCACCAAAACAGTGGGAAGACAGAAGACAGAAGTGATGAAGGAACGGATTTTAGACATCAATCCCGCCGCCCGGGTGGAAGTGCACAATTGCTTTTTTTTGCCTGAAACGGCAGGAGAATTTGATTTTTCCGCATACGATTATGTGATAGATGCAGTGGATACGGTAACAGCTAAGATTGAACTGGTGTTGCAGGTGCAGAAATCAGGAGGCAGAATTATTTCCAGCATGGGAGCAGGAAACAAGCTGAATCCCGGAAGATTTGAAGTAGCAGATATTTATAATACATCTGTATGTCCTCTGGCCCGGGTCATGCGCAGAGAGTTAAAAAAGAGGGATGTCAAACATTTGAAGGTAGTCTATTCCACAGAAGAAGCCATGACGCCATTGGTTCAGATGTCAGATGAATCCAAGCGGGTTATTCCGGGAAGCGTGGCATTTGTACCTTCCGTGGCAGGATTGATGATAGCAGGAGAAGTAATCAAAGATTTAATCAGAGGAGAATAATATGAAATTTATTCATATCGCAGATGTACATCTGGGCGCAAAGCCGGATAAGGACAAGCCATGGGCAGAAGAACGGAAGAATCATGGGTGGCAGGCACTGACAGAGGTAATTACAAGAGCCGAAGAAGAACAGGCAGATCTGCTTTTAATAGCAGGAGATTTGTTTCATAGACAGCCCCTTTTGCGGGAGCTAAAAGAAGTCAACTACCAGTTTTCCAGATTATCACACACCCAGGTAGTACTGATTGCAGGAAATCATGATTTTATCAATCCGGATTCTTATTACCGGACCTATAAGTGGGAAGAAAATGTTTATTTTTTAAAACAGGAAACGCTGGAATATATTGAGCTTCCAATGCTGCGAACCAGAGTATATGGATTGAGCTACTGGCACAGAGAACTGAAAAGTCCTCTGTACGAAGGAGCTGTTATTGCAGAAGGAAACTTTATCAATATTCTGCTGGCTCATGGAGGAGATGAGAAGCACATTCCGTTTCGTGCAGAACAGTTCCGGAAGGCAGGATTTGATTATGTGGCATGCGGTCATATTCACAAACCGGTACAGCTCATAGAGAATAAGGTGGTTATGGCAGGAGCCCTGCAGCCGGTAGACTGTAATGATATGGGAGAACACGGATTTTTTATGGGAGAGCTGACCAATGAAGGATGTCAGGTGTCTTTTTATCCCCTTACATATTGTGAATATGCAGTTATGAATTTAAAAGTAACCCCTAATGTAACAACTGGAGAACTGGAAGAGTTTGTAAGGCAGAGTCTGGAGGAGGCACCTCCATACATTATTTTTAAGATTATGCTGACGGGTTTTTGTGATGGAAGTGCACCGTTAGAAACAGAAACATTAGAAAAAATGGACCGGGTGGTACAGGTGGTAAATCAGTGCCGTCCGGATTATGATTTTGAACGGTTGAAGCTGCAGTACAAACAGCAGCTGATTGGAAAATATATTCATGCCATGGAGCAGCTGCCCCAGGATGAAGTAACAAAACTGGCCCTGTACTATGGTGTAGAAGCCCTGCTGGAAAAATAAGGGCATATATGGAGAGAGGAACCATTTATGAAAATTACGGAACTTCAGATAAATAATTTTGGAAGGCTTCATCAGATGAAGATTCAGCCTTCCTCCGGATTGAATATTGTTTACGGGGATAATGAAAGCGGAAAATCCACTCTGCATCAATTTATAACCGGAATGTTATTTGGAATGGAAAAACAGCGGGGAAGATCAGGAAGAAATGACAATTATCAGCAATATGAACCGTGGAACAGCAGTTCCTATTACGCAGGTTCTATGGGTTTTGAAGTGGATGGAAAGAAATTTGTAATAGAAAGAAATTTTTACCATAAAGAAAAGACCGCAGCTCTAAGAAATGAAAGAGACGGAGAGGAGCTTTCTGTTGAACATGGTGATATGGAGATGCTTCTGGGAGGAATGAAGAATAATACATATCAAAATACATACTGTATTCGTCAGGCGGCAGTGGAGACAGGGAAGGAATTTGCCGGAATTTTACAGAACTATTTTGTAAATGCCTCTCATACCGGGGATGGTGATATAAATCTTACCGGTGCACGCAAAAAACTGAAACAGAAGCAGAAGGAACTGGAGCACAGCTACCGGAAAGAATGGGAAGAGCGGAAAAGTGCCTGTGAAAAATTGCAATTGACTCAGGAGATGGCACAGCGTGACATCACCCAGTTAGAACAGCAATTAAAACAACTGGAGGCAGAGGGCTGTCAGATGGGCGAAATGTGGCAGTCTGAAGAGGACATTCCACTGGAAAATGAAATAAACCAGATGGAAGAATATCTCCAGAGGGAGCGGGAAGAAAAGCAGGAAGCAGGCTGTCGCAGAGGTAAGGGAGCCGCTGCCACACTGGCGCTGGTGAGTGCGATTGCAGCAGGAAGCCAGTTGATAGGCAGAGGCCTGGAAAACGGAATATCTCTGCTTCTGATTTTGGAGTTCATCCTGGCAGCAGCAGGAATTTTTGGAATATTTTATTTCCGCAAAAAAGAAAGCCATATAAGACAGGAAATAAAGAAGCGGGAAGAAAAGAGCAGAAGCTTCCAAAAACCAAGTTCAGAAAATGACCAGAAGGAAAGAGCAAGGAAGCAGGCAATTCTGGAGACGCTTCAGATGCAGAGAATAGAAAAATGTGCACTCCTTCGGAATATCGAGGAAGAGATGGAGGAGGCCCAGAAAAAGAGCGAGAAGGAATTGGAGCTGGAGCGGCAGGTAGCAGCCAGCGCCCTGGCATTTAATATGCTGCAGAAAATATCTGAAAATGTCTACAAAGATACCAGAGAGCAGTTGGAGGGGGAAATCTCCCGTATTCTGTATTCTCTTACAGGGGGACAGTATGACCGTATTACGTTGGATGAAGATATGAATCTGGTGGTATGTCAGCAGGGAAGAACTCTCTATCCGTGGCAGCTCAGCAGAGGAACCATGGAACAGATGTATCTGGCACTGCGCCTGGGGGCAGGACGTTTCTTTACAAAAGAAGAGGTCATGCCGGTTCTTATGGACGAAGCCTTTGCAGCCTTTGATGAGAAACGTTTGGAAAGTGCATTAAAATGGCTGGCAGGACAGCCGGAACAGATATTTCTGTTTACCTGTCAGAAAAGAGAAATGGAAATTTTAGAGCGCAACGGAATATCTTCTGGTAAAATAGTATTAAAAAATGCATAGAAATGGAACATGAAATGAGTAAACAGAAAAAGAAACAGAAGAAGAAATATCGTGTATTCTGGTTTTTTGCGAAATTACAGCTGCTGTTTCTGCTGGTGGTGGGAGCAGGGCTTGGAGTATATTATTTTGGAGGCTATGCCCAGACTGTAAGTGAACTGCAGGCAGAGGCAAAGAGTCTTGTAAGCAAATCCAGTGAGAAAACCTTTCGTTCCGTACAGACAAGTCTGGTATATGATGCCAATGGGCAGCTGATTTCCACATTAAAGGGCGAAAAAGATGTATATTATCTGGAATTTGAAGATATTCCCGCCTATGCCACAGCCGCCATGGTTAGCATTGAGGATAAGAAGTTTTACCGGCACAATGGGATTGACGTAAAGGCAATTCTTCGTGCAGCAAAAGCCATGGTTGAAAATGGTGAAGTTACCCAGGGTGGAAGTACCATTACCCAGCAGCTGGCAAGAAATATTTTCTTGAATCAGGATATAAAATGGGAACGTAAAGTAGAAGAAATGTTTATGGCAGTGGAACTGGAAAAGGTATACAGCAAAGACAAAATTCTGGAATTTTATATGAATAATATTTATTTTGGAAATGGTTATTATGGGATTCAGGCGGCAAGCAAGGGATATTTTAATACGGAAGTAAAGAATCTATCCCTTTCGCAGATT
>CAZUKR010000087.1:0-1560 GCA_964620885.1 uncultured Eubacterium sp. | reverse complement strand
GGGAGTGCCATAAAGCCACTACTTGTATATACACCGGCACTGGAACGCCAGTATACACCGGACTCTGTTGTAATGGATCATAAGATAGAGGATGGTCCCGCCAATGCAGGGGATTACTATGAAGGTGAAATTCCATTGCGGTATGCGGTGCAGAAGTCCAAAAATACAGTGGCATGGAATCTGTTGGAAGAGCTTACACCAGAAACAGGACTTTCCTATTTGAAAGAAATGAATTTTACCAGGCTGGATGCCCAGGATGCAAGACTTACCAGTGCCCTTGGCGGTTTTACCAATGGGGTGTCCCCAGTGGAAATGGCGGCGGGTTATAGTACGCTGCAGAATGACGGGAAGTACAGGGAACCTACCTGCGTTGTAAAAATTACGGATGCAGATGGCGTCACCCTATATGAGCCAAAAAGGGAAGAGAAAGAGATATATAAAGTCAATGCAACGCGCATGATGACAGATATGATGGTGACTGTTTTGCAGGAAGGAACCGGAAAGGGCCTGGCACTTGGGAGTATGCCCTCTGCGGGAAAGACAGGAACAACCAATGATAACAAAGATGGATGGTTTGCAGGATATACCAGTTATTATACCACCAGTGTCTGGGTGGGATATGATATGCCCAAAGAACTGCCGGGTCTGTCAGGATCCACTTACCCCGGAAGCATTTGGAAGGCCTTTATGGAGCAGGTCCACCAGGGGCTTACACCAGTTGAATTTGTACCTTATATCAATGAAAAAAGAGAGCCCCTTGATAATCAGGAGTATCTGGATGGTATCCAGCAGGAACCTTAACATAAAAGAGCAATTCCACCATTTCGGCGGAATTGCTCTTTTGGATTTTTAAATCGTCTCATCCTTTAAGGTATCCATAATATTTTCTTTTTTTATCCTTCTCGTAGAATACAGCATCGTAGCAAACACCACAATAAATACGCTGCCCACGGCAATCACAATGCTATACCAGGGAATAAAGAAATTCATTTCCAGTCCGTTGGAAATAGAACGATAAATAAGCCAGGTAACCAATACGGAAACGGGGAGACCGTAAAGCAATCCCTTAAACCCATAGAGAAGGCATTCGAAATTCATCATTTTCTGGAATCCATCCGGAGTAAGGCCAATGGATTTCAGCATGGCAAATTCCAGTTTACGCAGAATAATGTTAGTGGAGATGGTATTAAATACATTTGCAGCAGCTATGAGGGATATCAAGATGATAAATCCATAGGAGAAAATATTTGCCACCGTAACCATAGCGCGGTCCTGCTCCATGCCCGCAGCATAATCAATAAGTCCATCTACCGGAAGATTATGGCTTGCAAGAATTTTTGTCATATCTGCGGCGGCCTGTGTATGATTTTCACAGCGGAACGTTAAGGTTGCAGACATGTGGTCGCTTATGGGGCGCTCATTTGGAATGCTCTGGTAGGTAGTCCCTTCTTCCAGACCGGCGAACACATGATCCATCATACTATAGGGATAATACAGGTTTAATTCATAAGAAGAACTATAACCTGTACCCTTGGGCGACTCCGAAAGAAAGGTATCAAG
>CAZUKR010000086.1:8919-11057 GCA_964620885.1 uncultured Eubacterium sp. | reverse complement strand
AACCTCCATTTATTTTATAAGTATAATTTTAGCCGCCGTTTTATATCGAAAAAGTTTATTTCAGATAAAAGCTGCAATAAATATGATATTATGCTTTATATGGCTGCAGCTGCTTCTGCAAGTAATACAGTTGCATATGACGATGAATTATTATATTTATGTATAAAGTACATAACAGGGGAGGAAGCTGCTTCTTTGGAGGAAGCAAGGAATATTATTCAGCAGTTTACCGATACAGAGGAAAAACAGCGTGAGAAGAAGGAAAAGATGGAATACCTTATAGGAGTGGGAGCTTATGAGGAAGTGGAAGAGTTATTAGAAACCTTTAATGATAAAATGGTATTAGACTGCGACATATTATTTTCCAGGGCATGTTGCAGCATTGCCAAAGGAGATATAAAAAATGCCTTGGTATTACTGGCAGCAGCAAATGAATTATATCCAGAGATGGAGGTTATCCAGGAAAATTTAGACAATATTTTACGTTTTATAAAGTAGAGGAATGGGACAACCCCAGATAGGAGCATGGAGATGAAAGTAGTAATTTTAGCGGGTGGATTGGGAACTAGAATCAGTGAGGAAAGCAGAATCAAGCCTAAGCCCATGGTGGCAATTGGTGAGGCACCAATTTTGTGGCATATAATGAAATATTACGCTTCGTATGGATTTGATGAATTTGTTGTATGCTGCGGATATAAGGGATATGTAATAAAAGAGTATTTTGCAGAGTATTATCTGCATCGTTCAGATATTACCTTTGATTTTACAAATGGGAATCAGATGATAGTTCATAATAACGTAGCAGAACCGTGGAAAGTTACTCTTGTGGATACTGGTGAAAATGCACAGACTGGTACGAGAATCCACAGGGTTCATAAATATGTGGGGGAAGAACCATTTATGCTTACATATGGTGATGGAGTCAGTGATGTAGATATTAATGAATTACTAAAGTTTCACAAAAATAATAAAAGAATTGTTACTATGACAGCCATTCAACCGGGAAGCAGGTTTGGTGTTCTGGACTTTGAAGGGGATGGTGCAGGGATTGAAAAGTTTGCTGAAAAGCCCCAGGAGGATGCCACATGGATCAATGCCGGTTTCATGGTAGTGTAGCCGGAAATTTTCAACTACCTGCGGGATGACGACAATCTGGTTTTTGAAAGAGAAGTATTAAATAAACTTGCGGCAGATAAAGAACTTGCGGCATATAAACACAACGGATTCTGGCAATGTATGGATACCATGAGAGATAAGGGGATGTTGGAAAAACTTTGGAATTCTGGCAATGCGCCGTGGAAGAGATGGGAATAGCAGGAAAGAATAAAGAGGCATACTGGGATGGAATTTATAGAAAAGTTTTTAGGAAAAGAAGAGTTGTTGTGGAATAGGATTGAGAAGGGTATACCGGTTATATTTTGGGGATGTGGGAATAATGCGAAAATTGTTGGGAGACTGCTGGAAGAAAAAAATATTCGACCAACTGTGTATTGCGACAATAACTCAAAAATGATAGGAAAAAAATTAGACGGTATAGAGGTTCTTTCTTATGAACAGATAAAAGAAAGATTTCATAAGTATTATATTATACTTGCGGTAGCGATTCATAATGCAAAGGTAATCGAAGAACAGTTAAAAGAAGCAGGGGAGAAAAATCCGGTCTTTCACGTAGAAAAGCTCTTTAAGGTAGACAATGAATGGCTGGAATATGACTATTTAGAAGAAAATATAAGGCAGTTTAAGGAAATATATGAACTTTTGGAAGATGATATTTCAAAAAAGATTTTTGTTGACAATATCAATTTCCGCTTAAGCGGAAATAAATTAGAGTTGTTGAAATGTGTAGATGGTGATACCTTTTTTGACGAGAAGCTAATTCCCAAATCTGAGCATTATGATTATGTAGATATAGGTGCTTATACGGGAGATACGCTGTTAAGGTTTTATGCATTTTGTTCTGGCAAGTATAATAAAATTTACGCTGTTGAGCCAGACAAGGAAAATTTCAGTAATTTAGAGAGTTTAGTGAGATTTGGGAGACTTGAAAATGTTACATTGCATAATGTCGGGGGATGGGATTGTAAAGATGAATTGACGTTTTATACAGCCAAAAACAAAAATATAAGAGGTTTTGACTC
>CAZUKR010000086.1:0-8819 GCA_964620885.1 uncultured Eubacterium sp. | reverse complement strand
AGGAAGGGAAGGAGAAAATTAAATGAATGTTTCTGTAATTATGCTGACATATAATAGAGAGGCAGTGGTTGGGCGGGCAATAGAATCTATTCTTGCGCAGACAATGAAAGAGTTTGAATTTATTATTGTAGATAATGGTTCCGAAGACCGTAGTGGTGCCATTGCAGATGAATATGCCAGTAGGGATACACGCATTCGTGTAGTTCATATACCCCAAAACATCAATATTGGAACAGGGCGGAATGCCGGGCTGGATGCGGCCACCGGAGAATATATAACATTTGTTGACGATGATGATACAGCGGAACCGGATATGTTGGAGTTCCTATACGGTTTGGCAAAGGAACATGATGCAGACATCTCTATTTGTGGCTCCACGAAAGAAGTGGATGGACAAATCCTTCCGAATTATGTGTTTGAGGAAAAAATGGTAATGACAGCAAAGGAAGCTGTTGTAGAAATGCTTAAAAGAAAAAAATATAACGCGGCTGAACCTACCAAATTGATGCGAAAAACATTATTTGAACAAGTGCGCTTTCATCCGGAAAGAAAAATAGATGATATAAGTGTTATGTATAAATACTTTGCAGCGGCAGAATGCGTAGTTGCCCAGGGAGCCCCTAAATACTGTTTTTGGCGTCATCCGGGAAATATTTCTGTGTTCACTACAAATGATAAATTGTGGACACCGGAGCGGTTAGACGAATATTTTGTGGCGTTTCGGGAGAGGACAGAGTATTTATCAGAAAAACTGCCGGAAATTGCAGATTATGTACAATATAGTGAATGGTCTTATATGATATCCATGTGTAATAAGATTTCAAAAAATAATCTTGTGGATTGTGATAAGCAGCTGAAATATGTGAGGGAAGAACTAACAAAGCATTATGATGAGTTTTATCATTCGCCTTATATTGAAGAATTCGAACGTGAATTTATGAAAAAGTATATTGGCTGATACAATTTGGAAAGGGAAATGAGATGGCAGAATCAAAAAATTTTGCGTGGCCTGTAACATCTGTAAATCGTGAAGATTATGATGCTTTGATGGATTGCGTTAATAACCATATAAATGAACGGACAAAAATTGCTATTTTCGGAGCAGGAATTAGGGGAACGGAGTTTTCTGTTGTCTTGAAAAAGAAAGGATACAAAAATATATTTTTTGTAGATAACAACCCTCAAAAATGGGGTGGGAGAATACATGAGTTTCCCATTATATCGCCGGATGAACTTTATGGAAAAAGAAAAGAAGTTAAGGTAATTGTTTCTACGGAACATGGAAGTGAAATAGAAGCCCAATTAAGCCAGAATGGATTTGTTAAGAATAAGGATTATTATACCGTACAGTCAAATTTGTACGAAAAGTATATGAACGAGTTTCGCAGACCATATTCAAACAAAGTATTGTTACTGGCAGATTGTGAATTTTCAAAAATTGCGCTAAAAGATTCCAATACAACAAATTTGGAAGAGATGTTAAAAGAAAAGGTAAATGAATCAGATTTAAAGATTCTTGCCATGCACGGAATGGGACTGCGGGCATATTATAATGTCTTTAGAACACAACTTATGCTGGGGATGAAACCGGAGCTTCTGGTAGTTATGGTAAACTTCGATACATTAACACCGAAACAGTATTTACTGCCCCGCTCACAACATGCAGAATTGGTACAGATGGTATATGATGCCACACCTGTAAAGGATGAAGAGTGGGTTGCGTATCATAAGGCTGTGTGGGAAAGAATGAAAAATCTTCAGACAGAATTCTCCATTTCCTCTAATTGTGATGAAGAAACGGCTATTTTGAATCGAAATCGAATATATTTCAAGTTAAATTATTTATATTCGTTGAATACCCAGATAGAAGGTGTGCAATACCTGATAAAGATATTAAGATTAGCAAAGCGGGAGAATATAAAAGTCATCCCATATATCCCTGCCATAAATCATATACTGGGAGAAGAATTACTGGGAGAAAAATTTAATTTGAAATATCAGGCAAATCTTGAAAAAATAAAAAAAATCATGGAGGAAGAGCAGGTAGAACTGTTCGACATGAGTTATGTACTCTCCAAAGAGTTTTTTTCAGAGGAAAATTCGCCGGATGAAACAGTTAATGAAAAGGGACGGGAAAAATTGTCAGAAATGTTTGCCGCTAAAATCCAAGAGAAATTTGAACAGGAGAAAAACTATGCTAATAGATGAAGTGTATACGATTCACCAGGAGTATTTAGATGAAATTGAAAAAATGAAACAGATAAAGCAACCTGTTGTATTTTTTGGTGCGGGCAGCACAAGTGATGTCAACTTACATTATTTTAGGAATCTTGGAATATTTCCGGTGGCATTTTGTGATAATTCTACTGAAAAAAACGGACAAAAGGTGGAAGACATAGAGATAATTTCTTTTGAAGAGACCCAAAATCTCTACCCAAATGCATATTATTATATTACCACCCAGTTATTTTATGGACCAATAAGACAACAGCTTCTTGAGGGTGGAGTTGAATCAGAAAATATATCCGAATATGATATCGTGTTTCAGTTTCAATGGGAAAGTACCTGTATAGAATACTACAAAGAACATGCCGGTGAGATACAGACACTGTATGAAAGGCTGGGGGATGAAGAGTCTAGAAAAGTAATGAAAAACCGTCTGTTATTTCTCAGAACCCGCAATAGAAAGTATATGACTTCAGTGAGAGGAAAGGAACAGTATTTTGATAAAGACTTGATTGACTTTGATAAGATTAATTTCTTTGTTGATGCAGGAATGTTTATAGGAGATACGATTCTAAAGTTTATAGAAGCAGCAGATGAATCTTATGACGAAATTTTTGGATTTGAACCGGATGCAGACACATATGAAACTGCCAAAAGAAATTTGAAAGAGCATCACAATATTACATTTATTCCAAAGGCCACATCAGACTGTGATGGGAAAATTCAGGTTGAAAGGTCGCTGGGAATTATGCAGACCATAGAAAAGGGAATTTTTACAGAAGATACGAAGGATACAAACACGTTTGATATATGTAAGATAGATACTTATTTTGCTAATATAGATAAAAAAATAGACATGATTAAGATGGATGTGGAAGGTGCGGAGATGGCATCATTACGAGGTGCTCAAGATACGCTTAAAAAGAATAGACCGGTTTTGGCAATATGTGTTTATCATAAAGAAGAAGATTTATTAGAAATTCCGGCATATGTGGAAAGCTTAGGTATTACATGTCAAATTTATTTGAGACATTATAGTGACAATCAGACAGAAACCGTGTGCTACCTTATTCCTGAGAAGTAAAGAATAAAGTAGGGAAATATACCAGGAGGGAACAACAGATATGTTTGATATTGCATTTTATAAGGGGAAAAAAGTTTTTATAACGGGACATACAGGATTCAAGGGGGCCTGGCTTTGTAAAATACTTGTGAATGCAGGAGCAATTGTCACAGGCTACTCTTTAGAGCCTCCTACATCACCATCCCTTTTTGAAATAGCACAAATTGAATCGGGTATATGTTCCATCCATGGAGATGTTCGTGATTATGTTTCGTTGAAAGCAGCTTTCGATGAGGCACGGCCCGAAATAGTTATTCATTTAGCAGCGCAGCCGATTGTGCGTGAAGGCTATAAAAATCCGGCTTATACATACGAGACCAATGTTATGGGAACGGTCAATATTTTGGAATGCCTGCGTAATAGTGACTGCGTAAAGTCTTTCTTAAATGTGACTACGGATAAAGTCTATTTAAATAATGAATGGGTATGGGGCTATCGTGAAAATGAGGTATTAGACGGATATGACCCATATTCTAACTCCAAGTCTTGTTCGGAACTTGTTACCCATAGCTATAAGCGCAGCTTTTTTTCTGAGAAGGATAGGGGGCCCATGGTATCAATCTCTACTGCTCGTGCAGGAAATGTAATTGGAGGGGGAGATTTTGGGAGTGACAGGATTATACCCGATTGTATCCGGTCGGCGATAGAGCAGAAAGATATTATAGTGAGAAATTCATTTTCTACCAGACCATATCAACATGTTTTAGAACCGTTATACGCATATTTAATGATTGCGGCAGAACAATACGAGGATAATCAGTACGCAGGCTGGTATAATGTAGGACCGGATGACTGCGATTGTTATCAGACTGGTGCCTTAGTTGATTTGTTTGTAAAATATTGGGGAGACGATATAAAATGGATGAGTCAGTCGGATGATAGTCCTCATGAGGCGAATTTTTTAAAACTGGATTGTTCAAAATTAAAAACTGTTTTTGGATGGGCCCCCCGTTGGAACCTTGAAAAAGCAATTGCTATGACAGTGGGATGGACAAAATGCTGGCAGGCTGGTGAAGATGTGGGTGCCTGCATGGATTGGCAGATTCAGCAGTTTCTTTTGGAGGAAAGATGCTATGATTAACAATGTAATTGAATATTTGTTGGAAAGTGTAAAATTGTACCCAGACAAGGTTGCCTATAAGGATAATAGAAAAGAAATGACGTTCTCCCAACTAGACAAGCTGGCTCGAGTTATTGCCAAAGCAATAAAGGAGAAAGTGGGAGAGATTAAAAACGAGCCAATAGCAGTCTATATGGAAAAAGGAGTAGATTGTATTGCTGCCTTTATGGGAATTGTATACAGTGGTAATTTTTATTCCCCCATTGATATTCATTATCCCAAGGATAGAATTAACGTTGTGTTAGATGTGCTGAAACCGGTTCTTGTTCTGTCTAATGAATCAGGCAGAAAGAGCGTGTCAAAAGGCGAGCTGACAGTAGAGCAGGATAGGGTCGTGTTTTTGGAAGAACTAAATGCGGGGGATAGCGATTATGATTTAGAGAAGGTATTGCGGAATCAGTTGGATATTGATCCGTTGTATGTTCTTTTTACATCAGGATCAACGGGAGTTCCCAAGGGAGTCGTAATAAGTCATAGGGCAATGATAGATTATTCTGAGTGGCTGACGGACACATTTCATTTTAATGAGAAAACCATATTTGGAAATCAGGCACCTCTGTATTTCGATAACTCTACATTAGATATATTTCAGACCTTAAAAAATGGTTCCACTATGGTAATCATACTGGAAAAGCTGTTTGTGTTTCACTCTGAGCTTATTAAGTTTATAAATGAAAATAAAATTAACACTTTATTTTGGGTTCCCTCTGCATTGATTGCAGTTGCCAATTCAGGAATACTGGAGAAGGAAAAAATCACTACTTTGGAGAAGGTACTGTTTTGCGGAGAGGTAATGCCTGTAAAGCCATTTAATGAATGGAAGAAGCATTATCCGGATTTGCTTTATGCAAACCTTTATGGTCCAACGGAGATAACGGATGTATGCAGCTATTATATTGTTGACAGAGAATTTGAGGAAACAGAATCTCTGCCAATAGGAAAACCATGTAAAAATACCGAGATACTTGTTTTAAATGAAGAAAACCAATTAGTAAAGCATGGAGAATCCGGAGAACTATGTGTAAGAGGAATATGTTTGTCTTCGGGGTATTATGAACAATCTGACAAGACCGAGGAAGTGTTTATACAGAATCCTCTGAATACCAGATATCGTGATTTAATATATCGTACTGGAGATATCGTAAAGTATAATGAATTAGATGAAATTATTTACCTGTGCAGAAAGGATTCCCAGATAAAGTATCAGGGACACCGAATTGAATTGGGAGAAATCGACAGTGCTGGATATTCTATTGAAGGGATAAGACAAGCGTGTGCCATCTATGATGAGCAAAAAATTATTTTTTACTGTTCTACTTCAAAAGAAATTACAGAAAAGATGATATATGCAGAGTTAAAACAGAAGGTTCCTAAGTACATGATGCCAAAGGTAATAAAGATACTAGAGGACATCCCCCTTAACGTAAATGGAAAGATTGACAGGGTGTGGTTAAATAAAATCAGCAGGGAAACATAAGAGAGGAATGCGGTATGGAAGAACTAGTGAAAAAGGTAACAGAGATGATTGCAGACATTCAACCTTATATAGAATTTGATGAAAATACGAATCTTTTAGAGGATGACATTTTAGATTCTGTATCTGTTTTGCTTCTGGTACAGGAATTGGAAGATGAGTTTACTATCACAATTGAAATGGATGAAGTGACGGGAGAGAATTTTACAAATATATTAAGTGTCGTTAAATTAATTCAAAATAAATTGGAGAAAACATGAATCAACATCAAATCGCATTTATAATAAGTGTAAATGATATAGCAGAAGCCCAGGAGTGCCTGCGCTATATAAACCGCCTGAAGGTTCCCGAGGAGTATGAAATAGATATTCTGACCATTCAGGAAGCCCCTTCCATGGCGGAAGCATATGATGCGGCAATGAAAGCGTCTGAGGCAAAATATAAGATATATCTCCATCAGGACGTATTTTTGATTTATCGGGATATGCTTCAGGATATGCTGGACATATTTAAAAGTGATGAAGAAATAGGGCTGATGGGGTGTGTTGGAGCCAGCCGTATGCCGGAAAACGCGGTGGCAGGTATGGCATGGGATACAGGAAAAATATTGCAGAATCAAGTTCCGCAAAAAGCGGAATATAAATGGGAATCAGAGAACAGATATCAGGAAGTGGATGCAGTAGATGGCTTATTTATTGCTACCCAGTATGATATAGAATGGCGGAAAGATATTTTTGACGGATGGGATTTCTATGATATATCCCAGTGCTATGAAATGAAGCGGAGACAGAAAAAGGTAGTAGTTCCTTGTCAGAAACAGTTTTGGTGCTATCATGATAACCTCTATAGCAAGATGTTGGATTTTGACAGGTATCGAATGAAATTTATAGAAGAATATCAGGATTTTGGGACGTTTCAGATAGAAGAAAATTATAATGTTCAGAACAACCAGTCATATGAACAGATGAAAATAGAACTAATGAATCAGCTGGGTGAACTTCTTGACAGAGGAGAGATGAACCAGCTTGCGGTTGTATTTCAGAATCCCCAGAACAGAGGTTATCTCTTTTTGCGGGAATATGAGGTGGTTTCCAGAGTTTATCAGGAAGAGCAGAAAACGGGCCAGGTATTATCCCTTTGGAAGCCGGGAAGAACTAAAGATGAAGTGTTGGAAGAATTACATCAACTTAAGTTTTTGCTGAAGGCAATAGAGTTTGGGGTTCCGGAGCCGGATACAAAAGAAAGAATAAAAGGAAAATACTCTGTCAGTGCAGTAAACGTAGTAACAGGAGAATATTGTATCTGGACAGATCAGATAAGAGATTATTTGGAATAATGGGTGGTAATGAGCATGAATGAATATCAGAAGATGCTGGAGCTGGCAGAGAAAGTAGAAAAGAGAAATTATAATCAGGCGTATTTATGTTATCAAAATGCGTTGTTTTACAGCAGAAGCCCACAGGAGTCTGAACTGTGTAAAACAAAGTTGGAGTATTTGCGGCAGACAGGAGAAGTTTCGGTGCAAAAGACCGCCATTGTAATTGTGTCCTATAACAATGGAACGCTGACACAGGAATGCATAGAAAGTATTCGTCAGAACAACAAGTCTGAAACATATCAGATTATAGTTGTAGATAATGCATCAAACGACGGGATTATAGGATGGCTGTCAGAACAAAAGGATATTATTCTTATTGCAAATGAAGAAAATAAGGGATTTCCTTATGCCTGTAATCAGGGAATTGCAGCAGCGGATCAGGAGGCAGATATCTTTCTGCTGAATAATGATACAGTAGTGTCCAAAGATGGATTATTCTGGCTGCGTATGGGACTTTATGAAAGTGACAAGACCGGGGCGGCAGGAAGCGTATCTAACAACGTAGTAAATTATCAGCAGGTATCGGAGCAGTTTGAGACACTGGAAGAGTGGCTGAAATTTGCAGAGCAGAATAATGTATATATGGAATATCCCTATGAAAGAAAGGGCTGGCTGGTTGGATTTGCCATGCTTATAAAGAGGACAGCCATTCATGAACTGATGCAGAAAGAAGGAAAAAGTACAGATGAGATACCGGAAGTGCTGGATAACCGATTTTTTCCGGGAAATTATGAGGATAATGACTTAAGTATCCGTCTGCTTCAGTCAGGTTATAGATTACTGCTATGTAAAAACAGCTTTATTTTTCATTACGGGGGGAAGGCCTTCGGGAAAAAACAGGAAAAATATAGAAAGCTGTTAGTAGAAAACCAGAAAAAACTGGCAGATAAATATGGGATAGATTTTCTTCCCTGCAGCTATGTGGAATCAGCGCTGGTAGATATGGTAAAACCAGAAGAAGAGGAATTTTCTGTACTGGAGATAGGGTGTAGGCTTGGAGCGACCCTTGCCAGAGTTCAGAGCAGATATCCCAAAGTACAGGTTCTGGGAATCGAGAAGAACAAAAAATTAACACAGTTAGCACAGCAGGTTGCGGCGGTGCAGTGTGCAGATATCTTAGAATGGAAAACAGAAAAGAAATATGATTATGTTATATTGGATTCTGTTTTGGATAGAAAAGAAATATCAGAAAAAATGTTGATAAAAGCAGCAGAATGTGTAAAACAGAATGGAAAACTACTGATCTCTGTGGATAACCGTCAGTGTATCAGACATACAGACCGGGGATGTACCCTGGATGAAATTGTAACACTTTTTAATCGGTGCGAGTTGCAGTTAAAAGAATTTAACTATCGTCCACTGGTATGTAATCAGATAGAACAGAAGCAGTTGATGAAGGTTATGGAGGGGATAGATAGTGCTCGGCGTCCCTTATTTGAAGCAGAGAAGTTTATTTTTGCAGCAGGAAGAGTAGGTTAAGAATCATGAATATGGAGAA
>CAZUKR010000085.1:0-11233 GCA_964620885.1 uncultured Eubacterium sp. | reverse complement strand
AAAGA
The DNA here is from genome assembly GCA_964620885.1 of uncultured Eubacterium sp. Taxonomy (GTDB): domain Bacteria; phylum Bacillota; class Clostridia; order Lachnospirales; family Lachnospiraceae; genus Petralouisia. The sequence goes on along the minus strand of CAZUKR010000085.1, from coordinate 11,228 downwards.
CATAGTTTAATTCAGGTCTATGTGGATAAAACTGCGGAAACTCAAGAAGCGTAGTGGTTGACTTTTTTTATAAAAAAAGATATAATTATATCTCCGAGCAGCTGGGGCGGTAGCGGTGCCCTGTACCAACAATCCGCTATAGTTGGAGTGATGCTCTGCCTCGGATTTTTGTTTGTGGGGCTGCCTTTTATAAGTGGTGATGATGTCTGGGTCTTACGCAATGAAAATCTACGAATCGTGTCAGGTTGGGAACAAAGCAGCACTAAGCAGAACCTTTCATGTGCCGTAAGGTCACCTGGATTGAGCTAACTGTAGAAGTAACGTCCATGAGCGAAATTCAAAGCAGAGCGCTCGGTTTTTAATACCCAAAATAAAGAAAGAGAGTGATTATTTCTTGAAAAAAGCATTGGATAAAATACGCGTTGGAGTTCATTCTTCCTGTGATTTTCTAGAGTTACTAATGGCTGTTATTGTGCTGGGAGCTATTCTGGTTGCAGGTTTTTCCTTGGGAAATGCATTTCTCACATTCTGGGCCACACGCTTTGCGGAAGACTCTTTTTTAACCTTTATTGGTTATGTTTTTAATATACTGATCGGGATTGAATTTCTAAAAATGCTTTGCCAGCCAAGTGCAGATACAGTATTGGAAGTACTAATGTTCCTGGTTGCCCGTCATATGATTCTTGAACATACTACAGTTCTTGAAAATTTTGTTACAATTGTCAGCATAGCACTTCTTTTCGCTATTAAAAAGTATATTAACCTTCCCTATAAAAAAGGAAGCTGGAATGTGTTCAATAGAACTGACAATCAGAAGAACTCGAATACAGAAGAATAATTTTAATGAGACTGCAGACAGCAGTCTCATTTTTTATAGAATTTTACTTGACATTCTTCTATTTCACTAGTATAGTTTTATAACAATAACTGTTATCATTATTGTATTGAGGTGATAAATTTGATTAAGTACAGCAGACAAAGAGAAGGAATCAAACAATTTCTATCAACCCGGTATGACCACCCTACCGCTGAAACCATTTATATTAATGTAAAGCAGGAGTTTCCAAATATCAGTCTGGGAACTATATACCGAAACCTTTCTCTTCTTACAGAATTAGGTGATATTCAAAAGATTTCTACCGGTATCGGCCCTGACCGCTTTGACGGGAACCCAGCTCCCCACTATCATTTCTTTTGTAATGAATGCGGGAGTGTAATAGATTTAGAAATGAATGGCATTGATCATATTAATGTAATTGCCAATTCCCAGTTTAGTGGAAAAATAGACGGCCACATTACCTATTTTTACGGAAAATGCCAAAATTGCATAAACGCAAAAGAAACTTCTTAAAATACATTTTTTATATTGACAGTACATAAATAGTATGATATTCTATATTTACAAATCAGTAATGATTATTGTTTTCAATTTTAAATAGCATAAAATGAAAGGACGAAAAAAATGAAAAAATTTGTATGTAATGTATGTGGTTATGTTTATGAAGGTGAAAGTGCTCCAGAGGCCTGTCCTCAGTGTAATGCTCCTGCTTCCAAGTTTTCCGAGCAATCCGGAGATGTTACATGGGCAGCTGAACATGTTGTAGGTGTAGCACAGGGTGCACCAGAAGATATTATGGAGGATTTAAGAGCCAACTTTAACGGAGAATGTTCTGAAGTTGGTATGTATCTTGCAATGTCAAGAGTTGCACATAGAGAAGGTTATCCAGAAATCGGTTTATATTGGGAAAAGGCTGCTTTTGAAGAAGCTGAGCATGCTGCTAAATTTGCCGAATTACTGGGTGAAGTAGTTACTGACAGTACAAAGAAAAATTTAGAAATGCGTGTAGAAGCTGAAAATGGAGCTACCGCTGGAAAAACAGATCTTGCGAAACGCGCAAAAGCTCTGAACCTTGATGCTATTCATGACACTGTTCATGAAATGGCACGTGACGAAGCGAGACATGGAAAAGCTTTTGAAGGTTTATTAAAGAGATATTTTGGTTAAATTTGCCCCCCAAAGGAACCCTTCCTTTTTAATTATTTACTTATACTCTCAAAAAAGCTGCCGAAAGGCAGCTTTTTCTCTTGTTTTTCTAATAATTCTTGTAAATTTTCTCAATTGCGTGTAAAATTATAGTATACTCAATAATTTAAAGCAAATGGATAAAGGTGATTATTATGAAGAATGATTTTACAAGGAATGATAATGTACACAAATACCTTACATTCTGGTCAAATGGAAATATTTATGGCGTTTCCAGCATGGACGTATTGCAGATTATTCAAATGTCTTATATTACTTCTATTCCAGAAACACCAAAATACATACGTGGGATTCTGCATCTGCGGGGTCATAACATACCTATTATTGATTTAGGTCTTCGTCTGTCGGAAGCTGCTTCTGAAAAAGGCGATGAGGCAAAAATTATTGTTCTTTCTACTTCGGAAGGAGAGCTTGGCTTAATTGTGGAATCAATAGGGGAAATAGCAGACATTTCTTCTTCCGATATTTCCGCTATTCCCAAGATTGCGGACGCTGTAGAAAAGCATGTTATTTCCAGCATTGCTCTGCACAACGGAAGACTGATTCCCATCCTTGATATCCTAACCTTATTATCTGATGATGCCCTCAGTAATATTGACTTAGATAAAAATTAACCTTATAGAACAAAGCACCTTCTTCCTTATTTTTAGGTAAGAAGGTGCTTTATTCTTGACACAATAAAATGATTTTACTATAATAGTCTCTAAGGGGACTATGTTGATAAGTGCAACATATATTCATGGAGGTAGTAATATGAATACAGAGATACAGGAGCAAATGAGACTTCTTAACGTTTCCATCAGCAGAATTAGGGGGCTGTATGGTAGATGGGCACAAAAGCAAGATATGAACACTTGCACGTTAAATATTTTTTATATGCTCATAACCGTAGGACCGATTACACAAAAACAGTTTTGCGAAGCCTTTGATGTCCCAAAGCAGTCTGTAAACAAAATAATTACATCACTAAAAAACGATGGGATTATCTCACTGCTCCCCTGCGAAGAAGATAAACGAGAAAAACTTGTCGTACTGACGGAGGAGGGACGAAAATACATTCTCGAGGTTCTAACACCTCTTTTTGCTATTGAAAGTGCCGTTGTAGAGCGTATGGGCGAAACGCTCGTGGAACAATTTGTAAAAGCCGCAACAGCCTTTGGAGACTATACGGAGCTTGAAATGAAAAAAGATGACGTGACGAATCCTATCACTAAATATATGGTAGATGGGGAGTAATATTGCTAAAGAGAAACACGATGTTTGGAAAGTGCACAATTATATTATGATTAAATAATCAACTACAGTTATCCATAAGTTTATCATACACGATAAACAGAACAGGAAGAAGGTGAACAGATGAATGAGCAGCATAAAATTCAATACTTGTATTTAACCTTAGAAATGCATGGCCATATGTTTGCTCTTCCGATTGATACAGTAAGAAAGATTATAACTCTTACTCGTGATATTCCTCGTGCTACTCTCCCCCAAAAATCCAAATATATAAACAGCGTTATAAAATTGGAAGAGGAACTTATTACTGTTATCGATTTTGAGGACATTGCAGAAAAAGCATCAGTACTTGGTACAAAGCAACTAGTTGCTTTACTGAATGATAACGAAAAAAGTGTTGGTATATTAGCGCAAAATGCTGGCCTTATTGAATTTACCGATAATGAAATTGCTATAGGAGGGACTTTGGCTCCTGAATCTTTTATGTATGAAAAAATGGTATACACTTACATTGATCTTCAAAAGCTTTATGTGGCACTAAGATATTGCAACAGCATTTAAAAACATTCAAATGCGTTTGGGTTTTCACACCGATAGACCTCAAAATCCCTGCACCACTATTGTTTCGTGGTGCAGGGATTTTATATAATTTCCTTATTATGTATGGAAGAACTTTAAATCACTTTCCAGACTGTCCGCCATATCTTTTAGCTGATTTGCTGCTTCTACCAGATGTTCTATTGTTTTATTCAATTCTAACATAGACGCAGTTGTCTCTTCTGTGGATGCCGCATTCTCTTCTGAAATTGCCGACAGATTTATAATAATTTCCTCTACATTGGTACGTGCAGTATCACATACCGCAGTACGCTTCTTGATATATTCTGTCTCTGTACCTGACTTCTCAATTCCATCTCCAAGAACCTCGAATCTTTCCTGAGTTTTTACCAGCTTCTCCTGCTGTGTTTCTACAATCTTTGTTACTTCATTTACAATATGAACAGTCCGCTCTGCTTCTGTTGCTACTTCTTCAATAATGTTTTTGATAATCTCCGCTGAAGAACTGGATTGATCTGCCAATTGCTGTATTTCAGTAGCAACTACTGCAAATCCTCTTCCTGCCTCACCTGCTCTGGCTGCTTCAATACTTGCATTCAGAGATAAGAGATTTGTCTGACTAGCTATGGATGTAATTAACTCAGTCGCTTCCCCAATCTTCTTTACAGACTCATGGGTTGTATGTATCTGCAGTGAAACCTGTGAGAATGCATCTGCTGTTTTTGTGTTTGCAGCACTTAACTCCTGCATAAATACTGCGGATTCATTGCTAACCTCCTGCATTTCTCCTGCCATTCTGCCCAGCTCTTCCACGTTTTCTACAATTTCCCCGAAAACATTTCCCATTTCTGTAATCTCACCAGAGGCTACATCAATTTCTCCTGCCTGAGTGGTAGCTCCACTGGAAATTTCTTCTACTGCATTTCCAATTTCAGAAGATGTAATATTACTGTTTTTCGCCATGATATCCAACTCATCACCAGATTGCTTTACAGTCGCCGAAATCTGCTGTGCAGACTGTATTACTTCTGTAAGTCGATCTAAGAAATCATTCACGTATCTTCCAAATACGGAAAACTCGTCTCTTCCAGTATCAGAAGCTCTGACTTTCAAGTTTCCTTCTGTCATCTGAGATAAGGTATCCTTAAACTTATCGATACTTCTGTTCATTGTTCTGCTGATATATAAAGTAATAACTGCAATCATGCCTGCACTGGCTGCCAGGATAATTAACATAGTTCCCATCAATTGGCTCTTGGAGGCTTCTGTATCTTTCTCCACTTTTTCACGCACACTTGAAGTAAGTTTGGTAAGCTGACTGGATAATTCAATATTTTCCTTCTTCAGCGTAAGTACCTTATTATCCTTTTCATTCATTGCTTCAAACTGTGCTCGTTTATCAGCCACTTTCTTGCTGATTTCACTCTGTTGCTCAGCATTACTAATGTATACATCAATATTTTTGGTTACTTCCGCAAATAAATCCAGAATTGCCTGGCTCTCTTCCGCTACATCTGCTCCTTCTACTACATGCTTGCTATATACAGCAAAATTCTCATTTATAGTTGTAAGTGCTTTGGCAAAATCATATTTATCCGAAAATGCACAAGCCATCTGAAGTCCTTCAAAGTTTCCCGGCTCCATATACAAATCATATGTTACAGTATCATAGTCCTGCATATCATATGCGAAGGCTGGAATTTTAACAGCTATTTCTTCCCAGCTTGCATTCGCCGCTGTGAACACACTCTCTATTCCAATGCTCTGCATACCATTAAATTCCTGCAGTTCCTGACCCTTCAATGCATCCCCGTAGGAACCAGATATATCATCACTTTCTAACGCCGATATATCTATTGGAAGCTGCTCGTCGCCTTTATGGAAGGAAATATTATTAATATATATCTTTCCACTATAATCAACTGAATTGCCACCTATTCTGGCTATGTAGTAATCTCTCTTTCCTGCCTTTGGAATTTCAGTCGTATAGGTAAGCTTCACGAACGTTTTATCTCCCACAACCGTTTCTGCTCCACCTGCAATATCTGCCCAGGTACCGTCCAGCCATGATTTGTCATCCTCTACAACTTTAAATACCTGTTTCAGGCTCTCGTCATTTGCCAGAAAGTTCTCATACTCTCCTGTTCCTACTTTATAACCACGTTCATTACTTAAATCTTTAATCTGCGTGTAATTCTTTTCACTGCTTCCAACGGTATCTCCTACAGAAGAAATATCTTTTGAAAAACTGCCTCCTGCTGCTTTTTTAGCTTCCTCCGTATTTTTCTCCATTGCCTTTAGGTTTTTCACAATATTTTCCAAATAAGATTCTTCCAAAAAATATAGGTACGAAGTATCTAAGCTCTGATTTTCATACTGATACAGGTTTATCTGATTTATTTTCTTAAGTACCTCATTATTCCTGCTATTCTTGTTCAAAGAGGTTATTCCAACACCTCCCAGTACGGCAGAAGCCAATATGGCTGTACCACCCATCAGTAAAATCTTTCCTTTAATACTTTGTCCCAATCGTATGCGCCCTCGCCCTTTGCTGCCTTTTTTCATTCCGCTTCCTCCATTTTCTTCTGTCTTTTTCTCTTCACGTCTCTAATCTAGCTAACTTTATTTTAACACCTAAACTATATTATTTCAATATCATTTATTTACATTTATTTACTTAATTTTTAGCTAATTTTACCTAAAAAACTGGTGTGGATAATTAATCCACACCAGTTTCCAGGTTATTTATAATATTATTTTTGATTTGCAGGCTCAATACTAATGCTTTTTCCTTTAATCTTAGCATCTGCCAGTGCCAAAAGCACGTCTCTTCCATACTCTCTTGGAACTTCTACAAATGTATATTTATCAAACATATCAATAGCACCTACCAGTTTTCCCGGCATTCCGGATTCGCCGGCAATTGCTCCAAGAACATCTCCCGGTTTTACATGCTGTTTCTTTCCTATATTGATAAACAGACGAACCATTCCTTCTTCTGCACCAGTATTATCAAAATCAAAGTTATCCTTTATCGGGCCATCGTCTTCGTTCCCGCCCATGGCAATCTGCAAAAATGCTGCTGCAATATCCATTGCTGTATAATCAGATTCATTTACCTGATTCTCAATCATACTCAGCACTGTTGTTAAATCTTCTTCTTCAATAATCGAAGATACCTGATCCATTATTTTTTCCAGTTTCACCTGTGCCACGTCCTCCATACTAGGAACTTTCTGAGCAAGAATCTTTGTTTTGCAGTAACGTTGAATATCCTTTATTTTATATACTTCTTTCCCTTTTACAAAGGTAAAAGCACGTCCAGTTCTTCCTGCACGTCCGGTTCTTCCGATACGATGTACATAATATTCATCATCCTGAGGCACATCATAGTTAAACACCGCCTCTACATCATCTACGTCAATTCCTCTTGCCGCAACGTCTGTAGCTACCAGAATTTCTGTCTTTCCATTTCGGAAGTTATTCATCACACGGTCTCTTTGCTGCTGCTTCATATCTCCATGCAGACCCTCCGCAAAGTATCCTCTTCCCTGTAATGCAGACACCAGTTCATCTACCATTCGTTTGGTATTACAGAATACCAGTGAAAGTTTTGGTTTGTATACATCCAAAAGCCGGCTTAATACTTCCACCTTGTCTTTTCTTTTTACATCATAATAATACTGTTCTATATTAGGAACAGTCAATTCTTTCTTTACTACCTTAATGGTCATGGCATCTTTCTGGTATTTCTTCGTAATATCCATAATTGCCTTAGGCATTGTTGCAGAAAAAAGAACCACCTGCCGTTCCTCATTCAAATATCCCAGCACTGTTTCAATATCTTCTCGAAATCCCATATTAAGCATTTCATCTGCTTCATCTAATACAATTGTTTTTATATGATCACATTTAATCGTTTTTCTTCTTAAATGGTCCATGACACGACCAGGCGTTCCAATGATAATCTGCGCACCGCCCTTTAAGGAACGAATCTGCTTTCCTATTTCCTGTCCTCCATATACCGGAAGAACCTTCACTGCATGCATATATCTTGCCAAATTTCGTACTTCATCTGCAACCTGAATTGCCAGTTCTCTGGTTGGACAGAGTATAATCGTCTGCGTTCTCTTGTCCTGTGGGTCTACTTTCATTAAAATAGGGATTCCGAATGCAGCGGTCTTTCCAGTTCCGGTCTGTGCCTGTCCAATCACATCTCCTCCTGTAAGTACAGCAGGAATAGCCTTCCCCTGAATTGGTGTCGCTTCTTCAAATCCCATTTCCTGAATCCCCCTCAATATCTCAGGAGATAAATCTAATTCATCAAATCTTACTGTTTCCATATATTTCCTTTCGTTGATCGCTTTTAAAGCCTGTTGTTTATCATATCAGAGAATTCACCTATTTGTCAATTAAAATTTTTTCTTGACATTCTTTTCTATTAATAGTAGTATCAATTTATACCACATATAGTTTTTAATACTACTTATAATATTTTTTGAAACTTTACATATACTATTACCGTAATATACAATACATTTTTAGGAGATGATTTTATGAAATTTAAGTTAAAAGATCCTGGTAGTTCTATTACCCATTTTATTGGTATGCTAATGGCTTTGTTTGCAGCAACCCCATTGTTGATACGCGCATCCATGAATCCCGATAAAATACACGTAATATCCCTGGCTGTTTTTATTGTCAGCATGATTCTACTTTATGCTGCCAGTGCCACATACCATGCGCTGGACTTATCGGAACGCACCAATCAGATTCTCCGTAAGTTGGATCACATGATGATTTTCGTTCTAATTGCAGGAAGCTATACTCCCATATGTGTCATTGTACTGGGCGGAAGACTTGGCTACACCATGCTGGCTGTAATATGGGGAATTGCTTTTGCAGGAATTCTGATTAAGGGCTTTTGGATTACTTGTCCCAAATGGTTTTCTTCTGCATTATATATCGCCATGGGATGGGTATGCGTACTTTCTTTTACTCAGCTTATCAATTCCCTGTCTCCCGGAGCTTTTCGCTGGTTACTGGCTGGCGGCATTATCTATACCGTCGGAGGTATTATTTATGCATTGAAGCTTCCTATCTTTAATAACAGACATAAGAATTTTGGTTCCCATGAAATTTTCCACCTGTTTGTTATGGGCGGTAGTGTATGTCACTTTATTATGATGTACTATTTTGTGGCAGATATGCCATTAATGTAGCAGAAAGCTCTGAATCTGTCAGTTCCAGAAACTTTTCCATCGTTTTCTGGTTCTGCTGTATCAGAGCTTCTTTTTGCACACGGGTAAGTTTTTTAATCCAGGCTTCCCGGCGCATGGCATCTTGTTTTGTCTCGTGAATTTCCAAATACACCAGCTTCACCGGGGTTCTTCCTCTGGTATACTTTGCTCCCTGTCCGGAATTATGAGCCTCCAGCCGTTTCCCTATATTGTTTGTCCATCCGGTGTACAATGTCTTATCACTGCACTCAAGAATATATATTACATTTTGATTCTGTTTCATTTTGGTCCCTTCTATGTAATGAGACTGCTAGGCAGTCTCTTGTATGCAAAGCAGCTGTTTACCGTACCTTATCCAAAATAAATACTGCCTGTGAAACGAGGAGAAGCATATACCGGCTGCTACTCGTATAATTATTACAGCTGCGTATCTTCTTCACTATACTTCTATTTTATGATAGTTTCTGTTTCCTGTGCCTGTATTTTCCCCTTATCATTTTCCCACAGAGCGATTCCGTTTCTGTTTCCCTGCTTTATCTCATATAGCATCTTATCTGCCTGATGCAGATAATCCCATACTTTTCGCCCATCTTCCGGAATTCCGATACAGATTCCCTGAGAGATAGTAACAATATTATCTACTTCTGAAAATTTATGCTCTATTTTCATTTCAGCAATTTCTTTTTTTAACTGTTCAGCCAGTTTCTGTACTTCTTCTCTGGTAGTTCCTTCATAAATCAGAATAAATTCATCCCCGCCATATCTGGCACAAAATACATTTTCCCGCGCGGAAAAACTTTTTAATTTTTCTGATATCTTAATGAGACAGCAGTCTCCTTTCTGATGCCCGTAATTATCATTATACCCTTTAAAATAATCAATATCCAGAATTTCCACACCCAATACATATTGTTCCAGCCATGCATTCTGAAATGCCTTCTCTGCATACTCATTTAAGCGAAAACGGTTGGAAAGCCCTGTTAAGGGATCTCTCTCAGACTTCTCCTGAAGCTGTTTGTTTTCCTGCTCTATTTTGTGACTGTATTTTTGAACCTCTTCCAGAGAAAAACGTATTCCCATCACTGAGTTTATAACATAGCGGTTTTCCCGCTCTGCCATCTGTTCCAACTCATAATAGGATGCCGCAGTTTTCAAATAAGCCTCCTGCTCTCCGTTCTTTTTATACAGCTCTATTTTCAGACTCAGTATCTTCTCCCGCAGATGCAGTATATCCAACTGTTCTGTTATCTGTTCCATAATCTGAATCATTTTCTGTAATTCTGTATAGCACTCGGCTTCTAAGAGCATTCTGCAATAGATATATAAATCTTCAAACACTTCCATAATAGGCATTTTTTCATTGATGATTCCGCTGATCTTTTTTATATAATATTCTCTTCCCTCCAGATTCTGCTGTCTGTGGCAGAGTCTGGCCTGAAAGCACCAGAGGTAGAGCTGCGTTGCCACATCCACAGTGGCTGTATAGTCCTTCATGGCGGTATCTGCACATTCCTGCGCTTTCTTTAAATTTCCTTCTTCCAGATAGCAGGAGGCAATACTGATATCTACAAAAAAAACATTTGTAACATTTTTGTTCTTTAACAATAACTGCCGGCTGCTGATAAAATAACTTCTGGCTTGATGATACCCATGGTATTTAAAATATAAGGAGCCTATATTATATTCAATCAATGCTTTTTCTTCTATTAATTTATATTGGTCACAAATATGACGTCCGTTGAGATAATAATCCAATGCAAAATGTGCATTTCCCTGGTTTACAGACACAATACCTAATAAATTATAGGTACTGGCTTCCAGCTCATGCACACCTGCTTTTTTTAGATTATCCACCGCACTGATTAAATTGCGAAACATTCCGTCCACATAATTCAGAAGATAATATGTCTCTCCTCTGTAATACTGGGCAAATCCTAATAAATTATAGTCCTTTACTTTTTCACCGTGCTCCTGTATCTTATTACAATAATGCAGAACCTGTTCTGCATCGCTTCCCCGGCATTTCATTACCTGCTCCATCCATTGCTGGACAGCGGGTGTATAGTTTTCCTGTCTCATATCTATTTCCTTCTTTGCACTTTTTTTTATTATACTAAGTTTTTCCAAAAGTGTAAAGAAAGCCTTTTGGTTTC
>CAZUKR010000084.1:0-11304 GCA_964620885.1 uncultured Eubacterium sp. | reverse complement strand
AAGGATACTTGTCTAAGTTGCGCTGAAAATAAAGTTGTGATATACTTAATTCGGCAAATTGCAACAATATAATCAAGAAAAGGATGGAGAGTTATGAAGAAAAAAATTTTAGTATTAGGTATGGTATCAGTAATGCTTGTAACAATGTTAGTTGGATGTGGAGCTTCTAAAGCAAATTATACTGATGATGTAGCGGCAATGAAATCATTTGCAGAAGAGGTTGAAAGCATTGAAGATATGAGCGATTATGCAAAGATAGCAGATAAAATGACCATGAAGACAGATGAGGGAAAAGAGATTAAGAAGGATCTGGAAAAATTGGGCGAGTACATGACAGAGCTGTCTGAGATAATGGCTGACCTTGAGAATTATGATGAGGACGCAATGAATGAGCTGGAAGATAAAATGAACGAGCTTGAAGAAAAGGCAGAAAAGCATGTAGAAGAGTTCGGTAAGGCAGCAGAAAAAAGCGGCGTGAGCGAAAAAGACCTGGAAGACTTAGGTTTGGAGTTCTAAATTTATAAATATAGAAAAAAGGCGTTCTTGGTATAATCCAGAATGCCTTCTTTTTTTAGTTTTCCCAGCTCGCTGGACATAGCGCTTCGGTCTACAGAGAGGTAATCAGCCAGTTGCTGTCGGCTGAAAGGAATAGAAAAAGAAGGGCTTTGGGCTTTCTGAGACTCTGCTGACAAATAGGAAAGAAGCTTGTCCCGGGTGGTTTTTTGAGAGATATGTTCCATCTTTCTGGTCAAAAAGATATTTTTCTGAGCCAGGGTAGAGAGTAGATTATGAATCAGTCTTGCATGAAATTCACATGCAGAAGAACAGACCGTCAGAATCCTATGAATATCCAGAAAGAGAATCTCACAGTGAGAGGCAGCAATCACACTAACTTCCAGAGGGGTGCTTCCCATACAGGCATAGGTTTCAGCAAAGAGACCCCCGGGAGAAATTTCAGAAAGGATAGAACGGTTTCCCCAGAAATCTTCCTTAATAATAAGTACGGAACCTGTAAGTACCATACCCACCTGATGTACCATATCTCCGTTATGCAGAATAAACGTTTCCTTTTCATATGAAGTAGTATGGGCAGAGAGACAATTCAGCATAGCGGAGATTTTGTTTGTTTCGATTCCTGCAAAAAGAGTTGTTTTGTTTAGTAAAGCAAAATGTTTTTCCATAAATTTCCTCACAAATTTTCAAAATGTTGTAAAAACAACAGAAATATTAGATACATTTTATTATAATAAGTTCATAAAGTCAAGGAAGCAAAGAACAGGAGGAAATAAAATGGTAAGAAGAATTATAGAAATTGATGAAAATAAGTGCAACGGATGCGGACTCTGTGCAGAAGCCTGTCATGAGGATGCTATCGGCATGATTGATGGTAAGGCAAAGTTGTTGCGGGATGATTATTGTGATGGACTGGGAGACTGTCTGCCTACCTGTCCAACCGGAGCAATTCAATTTGTGGAGCGGGAGGCAGCAGCTTATGATGATGCAGCAGTAAAGGCGAATCAGCAGAAAAAGCAGGCTGAAACACTGGAATGCGGATGCCCGGGAACACAGTCAAAACTTCTGAAGCGGGAAGAGGTAAGGGAAACGGTATCTGCTCCGGTAACATCCCAGTTATCCCAGTGGCCGGTACAAATAAAACTGGCCCCGGTCAATGCGCCGTATTTTAAAGATGCAAACCTGCTGATTGCAGCAGACTGTACGGCATATGCATATGGAGATTTTCATAACCGGTTTATCAAAGGAAAAGTGACGCTGATTGGATGCCCAAAACTGGATATGGTGGAGTATGGAGAAAAATTGACAGAAATTATTTCAAATAATGATGTTAAAAGTGTTACCGTGGTACGAATGGAAGTTCCCTGCTGCGGAGGGATAGAACAGGCAGTAAAGACAGCACTATTAAACAGCGGAAAACTTATTCCATGGCAGGTAGTAACGATTACAACCGATGGAAGAATTCTAAGTGAGATATAAGAAGGAGAAAAGAATGGAAAATAAAATGTTTTGTTTTCAGTGTGAACAGACCGCAGGATGCAGCGGTTGTACCGGAGTTCAGGGAGTATGTGGAAAATCCGCTGAAACAGCCAATCTTCAGGATGAACTGACGGGAGCATTGATTGGTCTTGCAAATGTCTGTGGAGATAATCTTTATACAGAAAAAACCACAGAGCTTATTATAGAAGGTTTATTTACCACCATTACAAATGTAAATTTTCATGACCAGGTACTAGAGAAAATGATAGGAAAAGTCCATGAGGAAAAGCAGCGGATTGTTCCAAATTTCAACAGCAGTTCCCACTGTGGAAACACTTCAGATTATGATATGAGAGAACTTTGGAATGACAATGAGGACATTCGTTCCTTAAAATCCCTGATTCTGTTTGGAATCCGCGGAATGGCAGCATATGCCTATCATGCCCAGGTACTGGGGTATTGCGACAAAGGGGTAAATGAGTTCTTCTATCGAGCACTGTCTGCCATAGGCACTGAGTTGGAGCAGGAAAAATTGCTGCCGCTTGTGCTGGAGGTAGGAGCGGTAAACTTAAAATGTATGGAGCTTTTAGATAAAGCCAATACAGAAATCTTTGGTACGCCTGAGCCTTCAGCAGTCTCCATGAAGGTAGAGAAAGGTCCCTTTATTATTATTACCGGACATGATTTGTATGATTTGAAATTATTGCTAGAGCAGACAAAAGATAAGGGAATTGATGTATATACCCATGGAGAGATGCTGCCGGCACACAGTTATCCTCTATTAAAGGAGTATCCTCATTTAAAAGGCAATTTTGGTACTGCATGGCAGAACCAGCAAAAAGAATTTGATGGAGTTCCAGCACCGATTCTGTATACCACCAACTGTCTGATGCCGGTAAAGGAAAGCTATCAGGACCGGGTATTTACTACAGAGGTAGTGGCTTATCCTGAAATGGTTCATATTGGAAAAGAAAAGGATTTTACCCCGGTAATTGAAAAGGCTTTGGAGCTTGGCGGATATGAAACAGATATGACCTTCACTGGTATTAATGGTGGCAGTAAGTTAATGACAGGCTTTGGACATGGCACGGTACTTGGAGCCGCAGAGCAGGTAATTGATGCAGTGAAAGCAGGGGAAATCAGTCATTTCTTTTTGGTTGGGGGCTGTGACGGTGCAAGAACCGGGAGAAATTACTATACAGAATTTGTAAAGCAGACACCGAAGGATTCTATTATTCTTACATTGGCCTGTGGGAAATACCGTTTTAACGATTTGGATTTGGGAGAAATCAAAGGATTTCCAAGAATTATGGATATGGGGCAGTGTAACGACGCCTATAGTGCTATCAAGGTGGCGGTGGCACTGGCAGAAGCATTTGAATGCTCCGTCAATGAACTTCCATTATCTATGGTGCTTTCATGGTATGAACAAAAGGCAGTATGTATTTTACTGACATTGCTTCATCTGGGAATTCAAAACATTTATCTGGGACCAACCCTTCCGGCATTTTTGTCAGAGAATATAACAAAGTTTCTGGTGGAACAGTATCATATATCACCTATTAGTACACCGGAAGAAGACTTGAAGAAAATTTTAAAGAAATAAAGAGTAAATATCAATGGAACCATTCACTCTTTAAAATACGGTATTCCACACGGGTTTTCATTTTCCCGTCATGCCATTCCCAGTCAAGGTGTTCGGCTTCTTTTATAAGACCGCATTTTTGCATGACACGTTCAGAACCTTTGTTTTCAGCGAGGCAGCCGGTGGTGATTCGGTAAACATTATTTTTCAGAAAAGCAAATTCTATTATTTTAGTAAAAGCTTCTGTCATATAGCCATTACCCCAAAATTCTGGATAGGTAAAATAGCCCGCATGAACAAGATTTCCCACTGGGGTACGGTTTGTGATATGATAGCCGATACTTCCCACTTGGTGGCTGGAATTCTTCAATTCCATATGCAGAAAATAAAACTGTCGGTCAGAGGATGACATATCTGCAAGAACATGGGAAAAGTCCTCCTGAGCATCCTCAAAAGAATGAAGCATAATATCAGGTAAATAATACATGACAGCAGAATCTTTTTTCAGGTTATAATAGAGCGTCTCGTCTTGCGGAGTATAATCACGCAGGATCAGACGCTCTGTTTCCAGTCTTATCATAACTGCACCAATTTCTGCGCGGCCGCCCGGTTAAAAATATTAATCATATTATAGTCCTCCTCGAATAAAAAAATTATATGTCAAACAGAATTTAGTGTCAAATTTATTGTAAAAATAATATTGACAGTTTTTCGGTAAAATGATACTATTATTTTGTAAATAAAAGGGAGTAGCCGGACACCTTAGACTATATAAGGTGGGTTTGAAACCGTCACCCGATACCGAGAGGTATCCGTATCAAATGAGATGTGCAAGACTTTTATTGTGGCTTAACTGTCAGAGTAAGGGTCTTTTTTTATACCTCTTTACACATAAAAACGAGAATTAAGCCACATAAAAGTGTGAGCCAAGAAAGGATGAGTGTTATGGAGGAACGAAGAAAAAAGGAAATCAGAGAGGCAATTGAAGCAGGAAACAAGGCATTGCAGAGTTTGAGAGCTGCAAAAAGTGAGCTTTCCAGTGCAAAAGGATTTGGAATCTGGGATATGCTGGGTGGAGGAATGTTTGCCACATGGATGAAGCATTCCAGAATAGAAGATGCTCAGCAGAGTATGCAGCAGGCGAATTGGGATATGGAAAAGTTTCGAAAGGAATTGCAGGATGTGGAAGTACCACTGAATGTTAAGGTGGAAGTTGGAAAATTTCTTACCTTTGCCGATTTCTTCTTTGATGGAATTGTAGCTGATATTATGGTGCAGAGTAAGATTAAAAAAGCAGCGGAACAGGTTGAAGATGCTATTTATCATGTGGAGATGATTTTGAAGACATTACATGAAGTAGAAGGGGAGGTATAAATATGAGTTGTTTAGGAAATTTATTATGGTTTATTTTTGGAGGATTTCTCAGTTGTCTTAGCTGGTGTCTGGCAGGTATTTTGTGGTGTATTACTATTGTAGGGATTCCTATAGGGGTACAGTGCTTTAAGCTTGCAGGGTTGAGTCTGTTTCCCTTTGGAAAGGAAGTAAGATATGGAGGAGGAGCCATTTCTACGCTGGTAAATATTATCTGGCTTATTGTGTCAGGGCTGCCCCTTGCAGTAGAATTTGCAATTTTAGGATGTATATTGTGCGTTACAATCATCGGAATTCCATTTGGACTTCAGATGTTTAAGCTGGCAAAGCTTGCATTGATGCCCTTTGGAGCAGAAGTATATTAAATAAAATCAGAATGTGTTAAACTTGGGGTAATAAAGCAAAAGGGGTGGATACAGTGATTTTACTGAAGGCCAATGCCGAATTGAAACAAACATTTGAACGTCTGATTCAGACGATGGGTGTTCCAGTAGAATGGAATGAGATATTTGTTGTGCTGAATAATTTTCTGATATTGCCGGGAGAAGTACGTTCTTTGATTTTTAATTTTGACAACAGAAAGGTTAATACCAATGTTATTGAGATTCCCATAGCAGAGAAGGCAGTGCAGCCCGTTGGGAAAAATGTAATTGCCAATAATGTACTGGATATGATACTGTATGTGTTCGGAAAATGGGGAAAGATTAAGGGGTTAAGGGTAGAAAAAGACTATGCACAGTTAAACGCTCTTTTTACCGAAATCTTACAAGAACTGAAAATAGAGCCTGGATACCGGGATGATAATTTTAGGTTTTATAAAAGTGGAAGCCGTATAACCTATGAGGATGTGGTGCAGGCAGCCATGGAGGCAGGGACCAAGAAAGAGGAGGAACCTGAAGAGGAAGAAGAACAGAAGCTGGGACTGTGGCATAATGTATGCTGGATAATGAATACAGCCTCTTTTAAAAAAGAAGAAGAGAATCCGGTAGAGCAGGATGCAGAGAGAATAGGGAATAACTTCTATAGGATTGGTTATAAATGCCCCAATTGTGGAAAACACCTGCATATGGTGGTTTATCCTGTGGATAAAGAGTTTCTAATAGAAACCGAGGAAGGAAAAGTCTACCTGGCAAGAGCTTATGCCTGTGACAGCTGTAACCGATTTTATACCCCGAGGCCGGGAAAGCTGTTGGGAGAAGGGGATGTATATCTCCTTGATTTTGAAGAAGACCGGGAGGCATATGAGGATTACCAGCAGTTGCTGGGAAAGCGGGGCGAAAAGACCAGTAATTACAAATTCAATGAATATGAATGGGAACGAAATAAAAAGCCTGTAAAAGAATCTGGAGATCAGGAAGAAGAGCAGGAAGATGAAGTTGCCCAACTGGATGAGATGGATTTGAATGAACTGCTTCGGCTGGAGGAAAAGCTGGATTCCGGTTTTTATACGTTAGAAAAGACAGGAGACTCTTATCCACTTCTAAAAGAAAAGATAAGACGGAAAAAAGAAGCTTATAAAGTGGAAAACTACCATTCTTTAGATGCCACCCCAAAAACAAACAGGGAAAGGGCAGAAAAAGAAAAGTCACCAAGAGAAAACACTTCTACAAAAGAGTCGAAAGAAAAACCCTTGCAGGAAAAAAGTCTTGAGGAGCAACCTTCACAGGAAGAAAGCGAGAGAAGCCAGCAGCAGGCAGAACAGCTTCGTGAGAAATACGATGCCCGCATGAATGTAATAGAGCGTATGTCCACAAGGCAGATGCAGGAGCTAAAAGAGAGTATAAAAAGAGAAAAGCATCTGACAGAGCCTGAGAAACGTAGTTACACAGATAAGATAGAACAGCATATTTACCAGAAGAAGGAAAAGGAATTAAAAAAGAGGGCAGAAAAAGCCCGGGATGGTAATTATATACAGTTGAGCCGGGCGATAGAAGAAATTGAGAAGGCGGATGTTCCCAAGACAATGAAGGAGCCGATACTTTCACCTCTATATGACTTAAAGGAACAAAAAGCACAGACTGAGGCAGAGCAGTTGATTGCCAATATGCCGGCTGTAATGGATCGGAAAAGATATAAATTATTTCAGGAAAAGCTAAAGCAGTATAAAGAGGCAGATATTACACCATATGAAGAAAAACTGAAAGAACGCAGAGAGCAGGCAGAACGTCAAGAGGTTGAGCAGCTGGTAAAACGTGCCGGTAAGAACGATCGGAGAGCCTTGTTCCGGGTATGGGAACGTCTGCAGGAACCGGATTTTTCCAAAGAAAATACAGAAAAACCCCTAAAGGAAATCCATGACAGAATCAGGAAACTGGATGAAGCTGCCATTGACAAAATTTGTCCGGATATTATGGATATGACCTTTGAAGAAGGGGTGGAAGCCTATGAAAAGATTTCAAAGGGAATATTTTTGCCGGAATTAAAAAGCAATACGCTGGAAATGATAGATAAACGTCTTACAAAGATGAAGTCGGATGAAAGTGAATTGCTGGTAAAGAAGCTAAAGGATGAGCTTTCAGGAAGGCTAAAAGACAGCTCCAGTCTTTACTTTTACGAGGCTAGAAAAGCTATGCGGGGAGAATGGGAAGGCCCTGAGGCAGCAGTGGTAAATTGTGCCATGAGTGTTTATGCAGAGGACCGAAACAGATATGAATTTCCTGTAGTGGTATGTGACTCTACCAGAAAAGGAACAGGAAAGGAAGGATTTCTGCTGACGCCGGATCATCTTTTTTATAATAGTATGTTCAGCTGTGAAGGTATTCCGGTTCTGAATATAAGAAGTGTTTTCTTTAGCACAGGACTGATAAACAAAGGAGTTTATATTCACCAGAAAAGTGGCGAAAAGACCAAGATTCCTGTTGGTCTTCCAACCAAAGACTGGGCCGTGTTTACACGTATACTGGATGAATTTGTAAAGTATTTACAGGAAAAACCGGAGTCCAGAAAAATTTCCTATTTGGTAAAGGAAGAACATGAGGTGAAATGTTGCTTTCGCTGTGGGCATGTATATGATGGGGGCAATATCTGTCCGAAATGTGGAAATAAAGCAAATAAGTAAGGTTTCTATAAAAGCAAAAAAGAATACTATGTGAATAGTATTCTTTTTTGTTCCGCATGCTGTTTATATCTCATCAGCTACAGAATCATGCTGTCCGGTAATGGAATAGATTACCCATTCTGCAATATTGGTGGCATGATCGCCGATACGCTCCAGATACTTTGCAATCATAAGCATATCAGTAGCCTGTTCGCTGTGGTCTGCATTGGTCTGAATCATCTCGATGATAGAAAACTTTATTTCATTAAATAGGTCATCTACAATATCATCATTATCAATAACGGACTGGGCAAGGGTTAAATCTTTCTGAACAAATGCCTCTACACTGTGAGTTACCATCAATGTAGTTTCCATAGCCATCTGGGTAATCTGCTTCAAATCTGTAGCATAAGGTTCATTTGCCATTGCAATCGTAATTTCAGAGATATCTGCTGCCTGATCACCAATACGTTCCATATCTGTAATCATTTTCAAGGCAGCTGAAATCAGGCGAAGATCCTTAGCTACGGGCTGCTGCTGCAGTAAAAGTTTCATGCAGAGCGCCTCGATATCACGTTCCTGACGGTCTACCTCCTGGTCAAAAGCAATTGCATTTTTGGCAGCTTCCACATCTTTGCGTACCAGTGCATTTACAGCTGCCTGAATAGCCTGCTCAATCAAACTCCCCATTTCTATTAATTCATTATTCAGTAATTCTAATTGTCTGTCAAAACGATTCCTCATATTAACCAAACCTCCCTGTGATATAGTCTTCTGTTCTCTTATCTTGCGGAACAGAGAAAATGGTTTCAGTAGGGCCATGTTCTACAATCTCACCTAAAAGGAAAAATACGGTTTTGTCAGAAACACGGGTCGCCTGCTGCATGTTGTGAGTTACCATGACAATAGTATACTCTTTTTTAAGTTCAATGACTAGGTCTTCAATCTTAGAAGTGGAAATAGGGTCCAGAGCAGAGGTAGGTTCATCCATAAGAATAATTTCGGGATTAACAGCCAAAGCACGGGCAATACAGATTCTTTGCTGTTGTCCGCCGGAAAGTCCAAGAGCGCTTTTTTTCAAACGGTCTTTTACTTCATCCCAGATAGCGGCATCTCTTAAAGATCTTTCTACGATTTCATCCAAAGCTGCTTTGTTACGGATTCCATGGGTACGGGGACCAAAGGCAATATTATCATAAATACTCATAGGAAACGGGTTTGGCTTTTGGAATACCATACCTACACGTTTACGCAGTTCATTCGTGTCTATACTATGGTAAATATCAGTTCCGTCCAGTGTAATTTCGCCAGTGATTTTGCATCCTTCCACCAAATCATTCATACGGTTTAAGGATTTTAGCAGTGTGGATTTTCCACATCCAGAGGGTCCGATAAATGCAGTAATCTCATTGGGCATAATGGGAAGGTTGATATTCTTTAAAGCATGGAAATCTCCGTAGTATAGGTCTATATTACTGATATTAATTTTAGGTGTTGATTGTTTTATCATAAAAATTCTCCTTTTTGTGTAAGAGCTTATACTTTTGCAAGTCTTTTTGCAATAGCACCGGAAATCCAGTTAATTACCATAACGATAGCCAATAGGACAACTGCAGTGGCATAGGCCTCATTGGTATGGAAGCCTTCACAGGACAATGCGTACATATGGTAGGCAAGTGTCCGGCCACCATCCATAAGCCAGGACAATCCTTTTCCGCTGACCACCTCGGTCACTGTTCCGGCAGTGTACATCAGTGCAGCAGTTTCTCCAACAATACGTCCAACGGAGAGGATAATACCAGAGAGGATTCCGGGAATTGCTGCAGGCAGTACGATACGGAAAATGGTGCGGAAACGTCCGGCTCCCAGACCGAAACTACCTTCCCGATAGGAATCAGGAACCGATTTTAAGGCTTCTTCCGTGGTACGCATAATAAGTGGAAGAATCATAATGGCAAGGGTAAGGGAACCAGCCAGAATGGAATAGCCAAGGCCCATAGTCGTAACAAAGAACAGCATACCGAACAGGCCATATACAATCGAGGGAATACCGGATAATGTTTCTGCGGTAACCCGTACAATGTTTACAATTTTATTTCCCTTTTTTGCATACTCTACCATATAGATAGCGGAGCCGATACCCAGAGGAACCGCAATAATCAAAGATACCCCAGTAATAATTAGTGTATTTAGAAGCGCGGGCATCAGGGAAACGTTTTCACTGTTGTATGTCCAGGCAAAAAGGCTTGGTTTCAAATAAGGAATGCCGTTCCAAAGAATATATAAAATAAGAAAAAGCAGTGTGCAAAATGTAATCAGGGCAGAACCCATTACTAAAATGTACAAAAACCAGGCAAGAGGTCCCCGTTTTCCTTTGGTGATTTTCTGGTTTGTCATACGTCACTCCTCCTTTTTATAATTGAGAACAGCATATTAATCATCAGAATAAATACAAAAAGCACTACGCCGGTGGCGATTAAGGCTTCTCTATGTAAATCGGCAGCATAGCCCATCTCAATTACAATATTAGAGGTAAGGGTACGTACGCCCTGAAACATGCTGTTGGGAATCCGGGCCTGATTTCCGGCCACCATAATAACAGCCATTGTTTCTCCGATTGCACGGCCAATACCCAGGATAACACCGGCCATAATACCGGATTTTGCAGCCGGAAGTACAGCAAAAAAGACGCTTCGCTCGTGAGTTGCACCCAGTGCCAGTGCACCTTCATAATAGCTATCTGGTACAGCACGGATCGCAGCTTCGCTGACACTGATAATGGTAGGAAGAATCATAAGACCCAGAAGCAGGGAAGCGGTAAGAATACTGCTTCCGTTGGTATGAAAATTGCGGAACAGGTTGCGGACAAAAGGAACAAGTACCACAAGACCGAAAAATCCATATACAACAGAGGGAATGCCTGCAAGGAGGTCTACAGCAGATTTTAATGTGCGGTAAATTGGAGCCGGGCAGAAACGGGCCATAAAAACTGCAGTTAAGATTCCAATAGGAACACCAACAATAATAGAGCCGGCGGTAATATAGAGACTTCCGACAATCATAGGAAGTATTCCGTAAGAAGCAGGTGAGTTATTAGGCGCCCATTTTGTGCCTGTTAAAAATGAAAATAAACCAATTTCTTTCATAGCAGGTATCCCATTGGCAAAGAGGAATACACAGATAAGCAGAACCGCCAGAATGGAGGTGAGCGCAGCTATGAAGAAAATAACATGAGCAAGATTTTCTTTAAATTTTATCATAAATTACTTGTATGATGTATTTGCAATTAAATACATGCATACGCTCCTTTCCTTTTAAC
>CAZUKR010000083.1:0-11485 GCA_964620885.1 uncultured Eubacterium sp. | reverse complement strand
CACTCGTTTAGCACCGACCGAAGCGGAGCGAAGATGCGTGAGCAATCCGTAGGTAATAAGAAAGGCCTTGTTACACTAAACAATTATCCTTATAAAAAAGAGAGGTGAGGTAAGAATGGAAACTGGTGGTAAATGCAGTCCTGAGCCTGATGGGCGACCGCAAAATTTTGAGATAGTATGGGTACAGCTTTCCATTCTTTCTCACAAATAATATGCTGTCTGCACACTCAGACATGGACTGTGCTTCTGGAAACACAAATCAAAAGGAGGTACAGATCAATGAAAACAACAACAGATACAACACGCCGTAATGAAATTAACATCAGACTGAAATTTGCCGCAGCGGCGGAAACAAATGAACTATTTATAAAATTAAACACAACACAGCAGGGGCTGAGCAAATCCCTTGTAAAAACTGCCCGGGAACAGTATGGAGATAACCGTGTTACACATGGAAAAAAAGCATCACTTTTTCAATACATTTGCGAGGCTTTTATCAATCCCTTTACTGTTATCCTACTGGTACTTGCCATTGTATCAGTGTTTACTGATATTCTGCTGGCAGAACCTGGAGAGGCCAACCCCATGACTGTCATTATCATTATGACCATGGTAATCATCTCTGGTGTTCTGCGTTTTGTACAGGAGACTCGAAGCGGCAATGCTGCTGAAAAACTGCTGAATCTGATTCAGACTACTACAAATGTAGAACGTCTGGAAACCGGTGCGGCAGAACTTCCTCTGGAAGAGGTGGTAGTAGGTGATATTGTAAATCTTGCAGCAGGTGATATGATTCCTGCTGACATACGCATCATCTATGCCAAAGATTTATTTATCAGTCAGTCTGCTCTGACTGGTGAAAGTGAATCTATTGAAAAAACATATGATGCCTACACCGGAACATATGATACTATCACGGAATGTCCGAACCTTGCTTTTATGGGCACCAATGTAATCAGCGGTACCGCAAGAGGTATTGTTATAACTACAGGAAACGATACTCTTTTTGGGGATATGGCTGGAAATGTCAGCGCAAAACCTGTGGAGACCAACTTTGAAAAGGGGGTAAACTCCGTATCCTGGCTGCTGATTCGTTTCATGCTTGTTATGGTGCCCCTGGTACTGTTCATAAATGGATTTACAAAAGGAAATTGGTTAGAAGCCAGCCTCTTTGCCATTTCCATTGCAGTTGGTCTGACACCGGAAATGCTGCCGATGATTGTCACCACCTGTCTTGCCAAAGGCGCTGTTGCCATGTCTAAGGAGAAAACAGTTATTAAGAACCTGAACTCCATTCAAAATCTTGGCTCCATCGATATTCTTTGCACAGATAAAACCGGAACTCTTACACAGGATAAGGTTGTACTGCAATATCATCTCAACATACATGGAAAAGAGGATACACGGGTACTGCGCCACGCTTTTCTCAACAGCTATTATCAAACGGGATTGAAAAATCTGATGGATATTGCCATTATCAACCGCACACAGGAGGAATCCCAGCGATTTACTGAATTACAGGGACTTACTGACAAATTCACAAAAGTAGATGAGATTCCCTTTGACTTTGAGCGGCGCCGCATGAGTGTAGTGGTACAAAACGGAAAAACTCAGATGATTACCAAAGGTGCTGTAGAAGAAATGCTTTCTATTTGTTCCTTTGCCGAATATGAAGAAAAAGTACTGCCCCTGACAGATGATATCAAAACATACATTTTGAAAAAGGTAGAAAAACTGAACGAAGAAGGAATGCGGGTTATTGCTGTGGCTCAAAAGACAAATCCTTCTCCGGTAGGAGCATTTGGCGTTAAAGATGAATCTGACATGGTTTTTATGGGCTATCTTGCCTTTCTTGATCCTCCAAAGGAATCTACTGCTGCTGCAATACAGGCCTTACAGGAGCATGGAGTTACTGTAAAAATTCTCACTGGGGACAATGATAAAGTAACCCGCTGTATCTGCCGGCAAGTTGGTATTCCGGTAGATGAAATCCTGTTAGGTTCTGATGTAGAGCGTATGAGTGATACAGAGCTTATGAGAGCCGCTGAAAGAGTCAATGTATTTGCCAAGCTGTCTCCCCAGCAAAAAGCACGTGTTATCACTCTTCTGCGGGAAAACGGTCACAGCGTGGGCTATATGGGAGACGGTATTAATGATGCCGCAGCCATGAAGGCATCTGATGTGGGAATCAGTGTAGATACCGCAGTGGACATTGCAAAGGAAAGTGCAGATGTAATTCTGCTGGAAAAAGATTTGATGGTATTGGAAAAAGGTATTGTAGAAGGCAGAAAAACTTACGCCAATATGATTAAATATATTAAAATGACTGCCAGCTCTAACTTCGGCAATATGTTCAGCGTATTAATTGCCAGTGCTTTTCTGCCTTTTATACCTATGATGAGCATCCAGTTGATTTTGCTGAATTTAATCTATGATTTGTCCTGTACTGCCATTCCATGGGATAACGTGGATGCTGAATTTTTGAAAGCTCCCCGTAAGTGGGATGCATCGGGTATTGGTAAATTTATGGTCTGGATTGGGCCTACCAGCAGTATATTTGATATTACCACATACCTATTAATGTATTTTATTATTTGCCCTGCAGCCTTCGGTGGAGAACTGTTTCACCATTTAACGGACCCAGCTCAGCAGGCTGCCTATATTGCTCTGTTCCAGACAGGATGGTTTGTAGAATCTATGTGGAGCCAGACTCTGGTTATTCATATGATCCGTACACCAAAGCTTCCATTTATTGAAAGTCATGCCTCTCTGCCTGTGACACTGCTTACTTTCTCCGGAATCGCGGTATTGACTGCTATTCCCTTTACAGGCTTCGGTGCATCTATTGGTCTTGCGCCACTTCCTGCCGTGTATTTTGGCTGGTTGATTTTAACAATATTTCTGTATATGGTGGTTGTCACTGTATTTAAAAAACTCTTTATCCACCGACACGGAGCGTTATTGTAACTAAAAAAAACGGAACATACTATTCCATTTTTTTCATTATATGTTTTTTTGTATTATTATGTTATAATATGTCATCATTACAATACTTTAAAGGAGATATATATGAAAAGCAAAAGAAATAAAACTTTAAAAATTATACTTATCATACTGGCAATTTTGTTGGTACTTTTTACCATCGCGGGATTTATTGTCGGAAACTATTTTTTCGATCTGGCACTTAATCCACACTCTGATAAGTCCACCGTATTTAATTCTGAGAACAATAAAATGGATGACACCATTGCAGTTAACCCTGATGCTCTAGGACTAAGCGCGGAAGTTGAAGAATGGTTTAGTGAAAGCTATCAGGATGACCACATTACCTCTTATGATGATTTGAAGCTTCATGGGTATCTTATTGAAAATGAGCTGCCTTCCAATAAATGGGCCGTTATTTTCCATGGTTACAGCAGCAAAGGTTCTGACATGAAAATGTCTGCCAAGAAATTCTATGATCTGGGTTATAATATTCTGCTCCCAGATGCCCGGGGCTCAGGACAGAGTGAAGGAAGCTATATCGGAATGGGATGGCATGAACGTTTAGATGCAGTAAACTGGATTAACAAGATTGTTGAAAAAGACAATGATGCCCAGATTGCTTTATACGGCGTATCCATGGGTGGTGCAACCGTAATGATGATTTCCGGTGAAGAACTCCCCTCCAATGTAAAAGTTATTGTAGAGGATTGCGGATATTCTTCTGTATGGGGTGAATTTTCCTATCAGTTAAAAGAAGTGTTTAATCTCCCTTCTTTTCCGATTATGAATTTTGCTTCGGCTGTAACCAAACTTCGTGCCGGCTATACACTGGGAGAAGCTGATGCTGTAAAACAATTGGAAAAATCAATTACACCTATGTTGTTTATACACGGCGACAGCGACACCTTTGTTCCTTCCTCTATGCTGGATGTGGTATATAAAGCTGCCAACGTTCCAAAAGAGCAGATTTATGTAAAAGGGGCCGGACATGGTGCTGCTTCTGCTGTTCTTGGTGATGAATATTGGGAACGAATGTTTGAATTTGTTGGAAGATACATACCGGAATAATAGCTTTAAGGCTTTCTATGATAATTTCATATCATAGAAAGCCTTTTTTTATTTCATGTGTGTAAAGGGGATATTTTTCTTAAATAACTATTCCCATCTGAAGTATTTAACAGAAATTGCACTACATATTACAAAGAAACCAATGAGAATCGCCCCTGGAAGCATAGCTGCTTTTATATCCAGCCCTAAGGTAGTGATTTTCAAAATCTTAATTCCCAAGGTAAGGGGAAGAACATTTGCCAGCTTCTGAAATATTTCCGGCATTACCTCATAAGGAAGGGTGGCTCCTGAAAAAATCAGCATTGGAAAATAAAGAAGACTGGCTATGATACTTGCTGTTTTCAAATCTCTGGCTATACCGCCCACCATCATTCCAATACTAAACATAGACAGCATTACCACCAAATAGCTGACTGCAAACGAAATAAAAGATCCCTGCATCCGATAGTCAAAGAAAAGAGCTGCTGTTGCGTAGATTAATAAAAGGGAAGCAACTGCATAAATGGCATAAATCACAACATGGACTGCCAGTATCATAGCTGGACTAATGGGTGTAACCTGAAATCTTTTCAAAATCTTTTTGTGACGGTAATCAGACACTAAAAGAGGCAGTCCCATTACTCCACCGGCACAAATGGATATGGTTGCTAATGCCCCAAAGGATTGTTCCATAAATGTATAGGACGCTCCTTCAAAGGCTGGCTTATTTCCGTAAATAGCCCCTAATATCAGTACCATAACCACTGGCATACAAATCGCAAAAATAAACATGTCCATTCCCCGAAGAGATAATTTTAATTCTGTTTTCAGCATTGTTCTAAATGTTTTCAATTTTCTTCCTCCTCGTCTGTAAACCAAAGATAAGCATCTTCCAATTTTTCATAGGGACTTTCCTGTACCAACTCTTCTACTGTACCTAGGAAAATAATAACTCCCTTTTTCAATATTGCTATCTGATCACATAAAGCCTCTACTTCATCCATGGAATGAGATGTAAGGAAAATAGTAAGTCCCTTTTTTTTCAATTCCAGAAGACATTTCCACACATCACGTCTGGCTCTGGCATCCAGCCCCGTTGTTAATTCGTCCAGAAACACCACCTCTGGATTTGGAATCAATGCCAAAACAATGAACAACCGCTGTTTCTGACCTCCAGACAATTCTGCCACCATTGCTTTTTCCTTTTCAGCAAGTCCGAACTGTTTTAGCAATTCATGGTAATCTACCGGATTGCGGTACAAAGCATGGGTTTCTTCGCAAAGCTCACTTACTGTAATCTTATCCGGGTAACTGGCTTCCTGAAACTGAACTCCAACTTTTTCAAATAACTGCTTCCTTTCCTGCAACGGATTTCTTCCCAGAATAACTGCGTTCCCCTCATCTGCTTTGCGTGTACCCAGTATGCACTCTATGGTTGTGCTCTTCCCTGCTCCGTTGGCTCCTAAAAGTCCGAATACTTCCCCTTTTTCCACAGAGATATTAATTCCGCAAATGGCTGGTACGCCGGAGTAGGATTTACTTAATCCCTGAACCTCAATAACTGCTTCCATATTCTCTATCCTCCTTATCTTTTTTCGTTAAACCACAAAAATAATACCACCAGTTTCAACTCTGGTGGTAAAGTGGAGGGTTATAAAAAATATGTTTTTTCCATTTCAATAAGATGCTGATAAATAGTATGAAAGTTATGCTCTGCATGATTAAGTGATGACAGAAGGCTATCACAGGCTGTAAAAATATCGTCATCCGCCTTTGGCGTATCAATTACCGTTCTAATATCGGCTTTTGGATTGTCTGACAATGCCTGAAGCATACGCAGGATAGAAGCCAGCGAGTAATTGGCACACCGCAGTGAACGAATAATTTTCAACCTCTTGATATCGGTTTCCGTATATACCCTATATCCATTAAGCTTTCGCTTGACAGATAACAGCCCATTCAATTCCCAGTTCCGCAGGGTATCAATTGTAATATGCAGAAGGTCTGCGGCCTCCTGCCTTGTCAATTGTAAATTTTCTAAATCTTGAGAGGTTCCTGAAATAATTTCTTCTACAAGAGAAATTGCTTCTTCCGCATTCTGCTTCTCACTTCTGACCTGTTCCAGATAATCCTGAGTCAATTTAATTGCTTCTGAAAAATTATTTTCTGCCGATGTCTTAATGATAGTTACAGCCTGTTTACGAAGTCCACTCTGTAAAACTTCTACCTCAAAGGCAAGACGGGCAACCCTAAACTGTTCTATATGCTGTTGGGTAAAAACACGATATCCATTTGATTTTCTATCTGGCTTTGATATCAGATTTAATTCTTCATACAACCGGACTGTATTGGGATGTATACCAATTAACTTGGCAACCTCTGATGTAGAATACACTTTACTCATCCTCTATCTCCATTTTTATAACATAATCAAGATCTAACGTATTTCTTTTTATTCTTTCGCTTGCATTCATACATGGCCGAATCTGCCTCTTCAATAATCTCTTCCAGCGACAGTTCCTGGTTCTGTTCATCGATTTCAACCACTCCGTAACTAAAGCTTATAGGATACTCCTTTTTATTACTTTGGGCAAAATCTTCCATTATCTCTCCCAGCTCCTTAAGCGCAGTCTCCTTATGGCAGCCTAAAATAACAATCGCAAACTCATCTCCGCCAACCCTTGCAAATATATCACCTGTTTTTAGATTTTTTTGTATGGTCTCAACAAATGTCTGTATGTAAATATCTCCTTCCATATGACCAAATCGATCATTTACATATTTGAGACCATCTAAATCCAGATAACACAAAGTGGCCTGCTGCTTTTCCTTCAAGATTTTTCCCATATACTCCTTAAAAAACAAACGGTTAGAGATTCCAGTGGCAGTATCGCGATAAGCCTTTTTTTCCAGTTTTCGCTTTCCTTCTTCCTCATCTGTAATATCTACTACAATGTGATTATAGGCACTCCGCCCTAACCATTCAATCGGAAATGTGGTAATCTGGTAAATCCGGTGGCTGCCTTCCTCTTTTTCCCATACTTTATGTTTCTCTTTTCCCTGCCAGTTCAATATCTCCTGTCGGAAATAGAGCTTATGCTGACAGAATTCACAAAAAGTATGAGCCCCCTTTTCTTCACTCTCTTGCTTATTACAATACATTACCTCTTGTTTTTCTGCATCTACAACCAAAACCCATTCATCCCGTTTTTGGGTCAATTCTATCAGAAGGTTATTGTACCCCTCGATAACGTCAGCTCGCTCTTTCACCTTTTCTGTTTCTTCCTTCAAAAGGCGTTCCCGCTCCTTAAGTTGAACAATCATTGTATTAAATGCTTCCGAAAATTCTCCCAAATAAGATACATGCTGAGAATAATCACCTTCTGCCACCTGTTTTGCCTGCCAGGTGAGATGATTGAGATTTGCATGCATGTTTTTTAAATTAACACATAAAAAATTGTCCTGAGATGCGTATTCCACTGATAAATTACCCCGAGAAAGTTCTGCGGAATATGCAAGCATTTCTCCCACCGCTTTTTCCAGAAATTGCAGGCCTCGTCCTAATTTCTGATATGTTTCATCCAATGCTTCTATATTCAGTGTCTCTACTTCTGTGTCATAAAGAATGCTCCTCAGATATCCGAATAAGCGCTCACAATTTTCCTTTTCCATCCGTCATTCTCCTTTACGCTTTTACCTCTGCGCAAAATCGGCACACTCTAGCGCCAGTTGCCCAGCAATCTACCTCAACCGCAAAATAATCTTTTTTCGTGTAGGTGGATAAAATCCCTGAAATAAATCCTTCATCATAATTACAAACTGTTTCTCCCATCATTGGTAATCCGGAACAATCTGCATCCTCTGAAACGGCCATGATAATTTTTCCTGTCGATTCTTCCAGTCTTTCTACCCTAAAAACTCCCATCTTCAGTTCTTCTGTACGCGCCTGTAACTCTGCAACAAACTCATTAAATGGCTGTTTTAAATCTAATAAATTCTCTGCAAAATATACCCCTGCCCGATAACCTGCATTGCGGAAAATCCGTACCTGTTCCTCTTTTCCAAACTGCTCCACCAACTGCTCACGCAGGGAAAATTCCATCAATCGATATACCAGTACTGGAACCTCCTCTCCTAAATTACTACGTCCGTCCTTATCAAAATTCATATAGTCAGACAATGTAAACTTTTTTCTTCCTTTTAAAAATATGTTATTCTCCATTTTTTCTCCTCTCTATAAAATATCTTCTCATTAGTTTTACTTATATGTTAAGTTTCATTTTAAAACATTTTAACACATTTTTTTTACCATGTAAATGGTTCCAGAAAAAACCTACTTATTAACTATAGAATCCATATTTTAACTTAAAAAAGGCTCTTTTTGCACCACTTGCTTCGTATTTATATATAGTAAATTTTTTTATAAAAATAAAGAAAGCACCTTATAAAAGATGCTTTCTTGAAACTACAGTATTATTCAGTTAGCTGACATAATTATCGAAATAACCCTGTATTAAAATAACTGGTGTTCCTTTGTCTCCGGATCCACTGGTTAAATCACAAAGGGAACCTATTAAATCAGTTAACCTTCTTGGAGTAGTACCAAGTGAAGCAGCGTCATCTGCAACATCTTCCTTCTTATCTCTAATACGTTCTGAAATAGCTTCCTTTAACTCATTTCCTGACAGTTCTTTAAAATCATTATCTGCAAGATATTTTAACTTCACCTCATGAGGTGTTCCTTCCAGTCCAGGTGTACTTGCCGGTGATACGCATGGATCTGCCAGCTCCCATATCTTTCCAATAGGGTCTTTAAAAGCACCATCTCCGTATACCATAGCCTCTACATGCTTACCAGTTCTTTCCAGAACTTCTTTCTGAATATCCATAACAAGGCTCTTACATTCTCTTGGAAACAATTTTACACTATCTTCTGTAGATTTATTAGAACCTAAAAGTCCGTACTTTTCATTGAAGCCGCTTCCATCTATAGAGCTTGTAAGTATTTC
Source organism: uncultured Eubacterium sp. (assembly GCA_964620885.1). GTDB lineage: Bacteria > Bacillota > Clostridia > Lachnospirales > Lachnospiraceae > Petralouisia. The sequence goes on along the minus strand of CAZUKR010000083.1, from coordinate 2,444 downwards.
ATCCATACCACAAACTACTTCTCCGCCACTTTCTTTTAAGATTCTTTTTGTTCGCTCGCGTGTATGAATATCACAATTAATAACGTTCTTTGTATAGTTTAAAATCTTCCTGCAATCATTCGCCAGAATCAATTCTACCTCTGTACCACATTCACGAATTAAATTACAGTAATATTCTACGTAGTCCACTCCGGTAAATGGGTGTTCATTTTTACCAAATAATTCTCTATATTTATCATGGGTAAGAACATCGCTATATGGATTGATTCCAGCTGCATCCAATTGACCAATAGATACTAATTCATTCCCTACTTCATCACTTGGATAACTCAGCATAAGAACAATTTTATCTACTCCTTTTGCAATCCCTTTTAAACAGGTAGCAAAACGGTTTCTTGATAAAATAGGAAATATTACTCCAACTGTCCCTCCACCTAATTTTTCCCGAACATCTTTTGCAATATGTTCTACCGATGCGTAATTCCCCTGTGCACGGGCAACTACAGATTCTGTTACTGCAATGATATCTTTATCATGTAATGTAAATCCTTCGCTTTTCGCTGCGTCCAGAACACTGTCTACAACAATATTTACCAGGTTATCCCCCTCCCGAATAATTGGGCAACGGATTCCCATAGATATCGTTCCTACTTTTCTTTCCATATATATTCCTCTCTATTCTTTTGTTATCACTTAAATAAATAGACACATTCTGTATCATTATAATACAAAGAGAGCATGAATGAAAGGGTAGATATGGATTTTTTACATAATTAATTTTGCATAATCTCTTCATTATATATTGTATATCGATTGCGTCCACGCTGTTTGGACTTATATAAGGCCATATCTGCTTTATGCAGTAATTCGTTGTAGGAACTTCCATTCTCAGGCGCAAGGGCAACTCCTATACTTAGCGTAGTATAAAATGAATTTCCATCCTCTGATATAATCGGAGTACGGCTCCATGTTTCTATCAACCGTGCCACCTTATGTATAATCTGCTCAACATTATCCCTTAATGCACAAAACACTGCGAATTCATCGCCGCCCAAACGAGCAACAACATCTGTTTTACCAAAATTATTATCCAGCGTCTGTGCTAATTCCTTTAATGCCACGTCCCCCATCATATGACCATAATTGTCATTGACCTGCTTAAAATAGTCAAAATCAATCATAATAAATGCTGATGTTTTTCTATCGGATTGTTCCTGATTTAAAAGTTCCGTGGTCTGCAATTCCAGTGCCCCGCGATTTAGGAGCCCCGTCAGCACATCAGACTGCGCCTTCTTATTCGCACTATCCAGTCTTTGATATACCAAAGTGGTAGCAAGCAGAGCGCTGACTGCCCGCAGCGTTTCTATATCATTATGACCTAATCTGGATAAAAACGGAGGTGCCTCCACCATTCGCCCTGTAATTAAAATTGCTGCCACTTTATTTTCCACAATTACAGGAACAGAAATGAAATAGGGCAGGTGAAGAGCCTTCCGTAAATCTGCCAATTCCCTCTCATCATTGGCTGCTGTCAGTAAAACAGGTTTCTCCATATCAAGCAATTTTGCATCTACATGAATATGCTTCCCAACCAGTTCCGCTTTTTCTTCCATAGAATATCCCTGTAAAACAAAAGGGCTGTACCTGCCGTCCTCATCCGGAAACAGTGCCACTGTCTTTTGCATATTCAATGCACCATTAATACGCCGGGTAGCCATACTGAAAATATTTTCATTGCCGCTTCTCTGCTGCAAAGATACTGCCAGTTCTGCCAGCAAACTGAATCCCCGGCGCTTTTGCTCCAATTCATGTCGTATTGCAATAGATTTGGTGTCCAGCGACAATATCTTAGCGGTATTCTGCTCACACAACTTTGCCATTTCATCTAATGTGGCTTCTTCTCCTCTGTTCTCCTCGTTTCTCTTATTCCAAACTGATATATCTTCCTTTTTATTTTCTTCTTCCTTATCACTTTTACTTCTGGAAAAGATACAAAATACACCTGTCCAGTCAAGTCCACGGGGGCGACCACCAGTAGATGCAATTTCTACTCCTGTATAAAGCCCTAACAGTGGGATACGGTCCTTAACCGCTTCCTGTATTACATAGGCATCTTCCAAATCCACTCCGCCGTAACCTGCACAGCGCCCAGCACAATCAATATACATTGCAAAAAGAGGTTCTCTCCCCTCCACCTTATCAAAAACTTCCTGAATTTTAGGCTTCATATAGTCCAGATCCAGTGAGCGAAACATGATTTGAAACTGGGTTCCCGCAACCATATCAGGCTCAAACATTATAATTCCATCACGTTCCTTGTCAATACCAAAGCACAGTCTACTGGCATAATCTTTCTCGTTGTATTCTCCCCATCGTTCTCCATAATTAATTCCGAACAGCAAAAAGAACGGATAATCCTCTGGTGTAAGTGCAGATCCCAGCAA
>CAZUKR010000082.1:0-11842 GCA_964620885.1 uncultured Eubacterium sp. | reverse complement strand
GTCATATTGATAAGAATTTGACTGATATGTTATCGGATGATAAAATTATAAAAAAGGTAAAGGAGTAGATAAAAATGAAAAAAATTAAGATATTAGCTATTGTAGGTTCTATGCGAAAAGAATCCTATAATCGTCAATTGGCTTTAGCGGCAAAAGATATAATTGGAGATCGAGCCGACTTTACGCTGCTGGAGTATCAGGATGTACCATTCATGAATCAGGATATAGAATATCCCACTCCTGATGCTGTGAAATGCGCTCGTGATGCTGTAAAGTCCGCGGACGGAATCTGGTTCTTTACGCCTGAATACAATCACTTTTTTTCTGGTGTCCTAAAGAATCTCATCGACTGGCTATCCCGCCCAACTGGCGACAAAGAGCCTCAGGTTCTCGCCGGAAAGCCCGCCGCAATAAGTGGAATTTCTCTTGGTATGTCCGGAACAGGTCTGGCTCAGGACCATTTAGTTACGCTCGTTAGTTTTCTAAATATGGACGTAATGAATGCGCCCCGGCTTACCATACCCAGTGCTATGCAGCAACTTAACAGCGAGGGTAAGCTGGAACTTAAAGCAAGCCATCCGTATCTGGAAAAACAGGCAGATGCTTTTATAGATTTTATTCAAAGACGCGTACAGTATTAATATCCGCAATATTAGAGAGGACAAAATGATGAAATTGAGGCTGGAAACAGAAAATGATAGTTTTGAAGCAGAGAACCTAACCAGAGAGGCATTTTGGAATGTTTACCGGCCGGGCTGTGATGAACACCTTGTACTGCATGAGTTAAGGAAGAAAGAATCTTTTATCCCGGAATTGACCTATGTGGCGGTGGAAGAAGACATTATTGTCGGTCATATAGTTTATAGTAAGATGTTTTTTGGGGAAAAAAGAGAAATGAGTAATACAGTAATTGGATTTGGCCCAATCAGTGTGCATCCTGCTTATCAGAAAAAAGGTATTGGATCCAGATTGATATTGGATACGATAAAAAAGGCGAAAGAGCAGGGATATAAGGCAATTATTATAACTGGAAACCACGAATACTATCACACCTTTGGCTTTCGCTCGGCAACTCAATATGGTATTTTTCTGCCGGGAATGTCTAAAGACGAAGAAGCTGAGTTCTTTATGGCCTATGAAATAGAGGAAGGGTATTTGGAGAAGCATAAGGGAATATATGATTTTGACTCTTGTTTTGTAGTAGGAGATGAAGAGTTGAAAGAGTTTGAAAAGAAATTTCCAGATAAGATAAAAAGAGAAGCACAAGAAAACGATATAGCATAAATAGTTGGTATAATCTATAAAAACCGTTCGGCAATAAGCCGGACGGTTTTTATGAATGCGGGGCAATCCGTAGGTATCATGTGGCAAAAATACCATTTGACACATTAATCTTTATAGGAAAGGTATTATTCTAGAAAGCCACCCGGACAACAAGGGTATTGATTTACGATGGGAATATATAGTAATGCTGTTATAAATAAAAATGTGGGAATTAAAAACCAATAATTCTTTTTACGAAAAAAAAGGAAAGCGATAGTGATTGCCATTGCTGCAATACACTGTATGGTACACCATCCATAGTGGGGTTCTAAATGAGTCGACATCATTGACTGACCTTTGATTCACTACTCCTCCCATTGGCATGTTTTTATATTTACATGGTATTCATCTTTGAATGTAATACCTTCTTCCAATAAAAGAAGTCTTTGTTCATGCCACCCCGGAACAAGCCTTCCAGCGTGATTGACTACCCGGTGACAGGGGTAGCTGCCATAATACTCTGCCATACCAAGGACTTTGCCCACAAGCCTTGCATTTTTCTCTCTGCCGATTAGCCGGGCAATCTGACCATAAGTTGCTACATTCCCTTCGGGGATTTCTTCTACCACCGAAAGAATTTCATAAATTAAGGAAGCATCCAAAATCTTCTTCATATAGTATCCTTTTCCTTTACTTTATAGAAAAAAAAGTGTCTGCATTTAAGTTGGTAAAATTAATAAAATATTACAAATATTTGTGTTAGAATCATACTGTAAGGCAGAAAAAATGTCAAGAACGTGAGAAATCAGGAGTTTTAGGATAATCAAAGGGGAATGATATGCAGAAAATTATGATAATAGAGGACGAGGCAGACATACGTGAGGAATTGGCATTGCTTTTGGAGAACAATGGGTATAGAGCCGTAACGGTTACCGTGTTTTCAGAGATTGCGCAGCAGGTCAGGCAAAGCATGCCGGAGCTTATTTTGCTGGATTTGGGTCTTCCTGGGCGGGATGGTTTTTCACTGTGTGCTGATATACGCAAAGTGTCCAGTGTTCCTATTATTTTCGTCACCGGCAGGGATTCTGCCATGGATGAGCTGAAGGCACTAAGCCTGGGCGGGGATGACTATGTGACAAAGCCGTATAATATCCTTGTGCTTTTAGCAAGGATAAAGGCAGCACTTCGCCGGGGTGGTTCTCAGCAGGCAGATACCATTGAGGTGGGTGGGCTGACGCTAAATATGGTAAAGGGCTGTGCAGCTCATGGAAACAAAATTGCCCAGCTTACAAGAAATGAAATACGAATTCTAGCCTGTCTCATGGAACGGGCAGGGGAGATTGTCTCTCGGGCGGACCTCATTGATTATCTGTGGGACAGCCAGATATATATTGACGACAACACCCTTAGTGTAAATATCACGCGCCTGAGGGGAAAGTTGGATGAGCTGGGTTTCACAGGCTATATAAGGACCCGGCGGGGATTGGGGTATCAGATATGAGTTTAATTGAGTTTTTAAGTGACCGGTTCCAGCAGATTATACTTCAAATAGTAATGCTTGTTATAACATCTACATTTCTTATGCTGACAGGCACTTCCAGTGGCGTAGTAGTTATCGTGTTGGTTGTATGGTTTTTCCTGCTTTCCGCTTCCCATACGCTGAGCTTTATAAGGAGCCGTAATCGTCTCAATGAGCTTGCGTATATTATGGAAGGACTGGACAAAAAATATCTGTTTTGTGAGTGCGTTCCAAAGCCAAAGGCAGCATATGAAAAGCGGCTGTTTATTTTAATGAAGAAATCTTGCAAATCCATGATAGAGGCAGTATCGGATGCGGAAGTGGTACAGAGGGAATACCGTGAATACATTGAGAGCTGGGTTCATGAAATAAAGGCACCAATCACAACGGCGGAGCTAATATGTCAGGGTCTTGAGGGAGATTCCCGAAGAAGGCTTATGTTCCAACTCGCCCAAATAGAGAATAATGTGGAGAGGGCACTTTTTTATGCCCGGGCTGAGAGCGTGGAAAAGGACTTTATTATCCGGGAGAACAACCTTTCTGATATAGTTGCTCAGGCAGTGGAAAAACACAGGGATCTGTTGATTCAGAGTGGCGCCAGGGTGGAAATGACAGGTGTAGATGTGAGTGTATATACGGACCATAAGTGGACAACTTTCATGCTGGGTCAGCTTCTTCAAAACGCAGTGCGGTATAAAAGCGAGAATCCAGTCATTATATTTTCAGCTTATCCTATTGGGGAACGGGTCCAGCTGGAGATCGCGGATAATGGCATTGGCATACCTGCTTATGAGATTTCCCGTATATTTGACCGGGGATTTACGGGAAACAACGGCAGAAGCCGGGGCGGAGCCACAGGCATGGGGCTCTATATTTGCCACAGGCTGGCGAAATTTTTAGAGATAGATATTTCCGCAAAATCTGTTCAAAACGAGGGAACTGTTATCACGCTTATCCTTCCGTCTAAATCTTATCTTACAAAAATGAAAGATTAGATATAACTACTTCGATACAACCAGCCTTGCTTGTGGTGTAGTATAAAACCATAGACAAAGGAGGTAAAACATATGTTATCAGTAAATCAAGTTGAAAAATATTATGGTAGTAAAAACAATGTTACAAAAGCCCTTGACCGAATTAGCTTCGATGTGGCCGATGGCGAGTTCATTGCCATTATGGGTGCTTCCGGCAGCGGCAAGACCACACTTCTAAACTGCATCTCTACGATAGATACTGTCAGCGCCGGGAGCATTTTTCTGGATGGGGAGGATGTAACCCAAATACCCCAGAGTGATTTGGCACGTTTTCGCCGTGAGAAACTGGGCTTCATATTTCAGGACTTTAATCTTCTGGATACCCTCACACTTGAAGAGAACATCGGTATCGCCCTCACTATAAACCATGCCGATCCTAAAACCGTACAGAGCAGAGTGCAGGAAGTGGCTCGCCAGTTGGGAATTGAGGAAGCACTCCACAAATTCCCCTATCAGGTATCCGGCGGTCAAAAGCAGCGAACAGCCTGTGCCAGAGCCATCGTGGCAAATCAATCTCTTATTCTGGCGGATGAGCCTACAGGGGCACTGGACTCCAAGGCGGCAAAAAACCTTCTGGAGATTATGACAAGTATGAATAGAGACACCGGCGCCACGGTTCTCATGGTTACCCATGATCCATACAGTGCCAGCTATGCCAAAAGGGTATTGGTTTTAAAAGATGGCCGGCTTTTCAACGAGCTTATACGGGGCGAGCGCAGCCGTCAGGTACTCTACCATGAGATACTGGATGTTTTGGCCCTTCTGGGAGGTGATGTCAGTGACATTATTTAATCTGTCGCTACGTAACGCCAAGAGGCAGGCGCGGGATTATCTGGTCTACTTTGTCACCATCATTATGGCGGCGGCTCTTATCCACGCGTTCAACGGTCTTGTTTTCTCAAAGGAGATATCCGGTCTTTCCTCAGGGCTCCAGAGTATGCCTCTGATTATATTGCTGGCAAGTATTGTAGTGGTGTGCATCATCGGCTGGCTGGTATATTACACTACCAGATTTATGCTGAAAAAGCGCAGCCGTGAGTTGGGGACCTATATTCTTCTGGGACTTGAAAACAAACAGGTGGCAAAGTTGTTCTTTATAGAGAATCTGACCGTGGGCGGTATTGCCCTTATTCTGGGCATACTTTTAGGAAATCTGCTATTTCAGGCTCTCCGTGCGGTTCTCATGTCGCTGTTTGCTGTACCTTATATATTTAGCTTTGCCTTCTCCCTGAAGGCTGTAGTGGTGACACTGGTGTATTTTGCACTTATATACCTGTTTGCTCTTTCAAAAAGTAGAAAACACATTGAAAAGATGAAGATATACGAATTGATTTATTTAGACAGGCAAAATCAGGGGGAAGTCATAAAAAAGAGCCGGAGCAGAAAAAGAATTTTTTTCTTTTCCATCGTCTTAGGAATTATAGGAACCGGACTTTTGCTGACTAGAAATTTACCCTTGGGTCTTATTGGAGCTGCTCTCATAATCATATTTCTTTATGGTTTTTTCCTCAGTTTTTCATCAGGGGTGCCGGATTATTTCAATAAGCGTCCGGGTAAAAAGTACAATAAGCAAAATCTTCTTATATTCCGGGGGCTTTCCAGCAAGCTTGCCACTATGGGAGTTGTTATGGCAACCATTGCCCTCTTATTCACGGCAACCCTTATTGCTGAGGGTACAGGATTTATATTCAACACCATGCTTCAATACAGAAATGAGAATACCACCTGCTTCGATTTATTTATCGGATCCGCTGGGCGCAGTGAAGATCATTTTGATAACTATAAGGAATATATTGACGACAATATATCTGTAAAAAGTGAACAGCTATACAATATATATCAAGGAAAAAATGACAGGTTCACCCGATATGTTTATGATAATGTCGACTACTGGGGCGATTTTGAATATGACTGTATCATGTCTCAAACTGACTATATAAATTTGCGCAAAATGCTTGGATATTCGGAGGTAAGGCCGGAATCCGGAAAGTATATCATCCACTGCATGAACTATCTGAAAAGCTTATTTGAAAGCAATTCCGAGAATCTTACAGTGGGGGAGCAAAACTTAAGTCCCGGCTCTGTATACACCGAGAGCTTCAACCAAGCACTTTGGGATGGAAATGGTCGGGGATTTATCATTGTAGTGCCTGACGAGGTGGTGCAGTCACTTTCTATCAGCCACCGTATCTATGCAGCTATGACAGATGAGCCTGTTACAAGTGCCAAGGGATTTGACGATATAGAAAAAATCCGGGATAAAATGGATGAGGAGATTGATGGATTTGATTCTTTGTATGCAAGGGGGGCGGTCAAGGAGGAAAATGCCTCTATGTATGCTATGATTGTGTTCCCCCTTTACTATCTGGCCCTTGTACTCACCATGGTGGCGGCAACTATACTCTCGATTCAACTACTCAGTGAGTCCGAAGCCTACAGAAGGCAATATGCCCTCTTGGACAATCTGGGTATGGACAGAAGGGAGATGAAGCGGGCTCTTTCACGACAGTTTGCTTGTTTTTACGCAATGCCTGCTCTGCCACCAGTATTGATTAGCACTACCTTCATCCTTGCCTTGGGCAGTGCTCTTGACCCGGGTATAATCCAAGGAATATTCCAACTGTGGGGTATTGTAGGAATCTCTCTGGGACTGTTTTTTGTAATATACCTCACGTATATTTTCACGGCATATATTAGTTTTAAGCGCAGCGTTTTACCAGAATAAAAATTAATTCTTCCCGATGAATTGGTTGTGGAACTGCAGAAGTATGTTCAGGCAGGTTATATTTATGTTCCTGCCAAGGAAGAGCAACACAAATCCTGGGGTGAGTCATCTGGTTATCGTAAAGAGCTTGATAAACGCAACGCAGTTATTATGGCTGAATACCAGAATGGTGTTTCTGTTGACCGTGTGTCCAAAATACCTTTTGCCACCCTAATCATTATAGGAAAGACACTTTGTTATACCAAACATAACAGTTCCATTTGGTGTATTGAACATCTTCCGATGGGTTGTTATACTCTAAATATGAACAATATATAAGGAGGACTTTAAATGGCTGTTCCAGAGAAAAAAATATATCCCCGCACAGGAGATAAACAAACTATTTATTTGAAAGATGTAATTACCAATCCCAATATAACAGTTGGCGATTATACAATGTATAACGATTTTGTCAATGATCCCACATTGTTTGAAAAGAATAATGTGCTGTATCATTATCCTATTAATCACGACAAACTCATAATTGGGAAGTTTTGTTCTATCGCCTGTGGTGCACGTTTCCTTTTTAACAGTGCGAATCATACAATGACTTCATTATCCACATATCCCTTTCCACTTTTCTTTGAAGAATGGGGGCTTGATCCCAAAGATGTTACTGTTTCTTGGGATAATAAAGGAGATATCGTGATTGGAAATGATGTTTGGATTGGTTACGAAGCTGTTATACTAGCTGGTGTTACCATTGGTGACGGGGCAATTATAGGCACTCGTGCCATTGTTACAAAAGATGTTCCACCTTATACGATTGTTGGCGGGATGCCTGCGAAACCAATCAGAAAGCGTTTTTCAGAGGAGACCATTTCATCTTTGCTTGAGCTGCAATGGTGGAACTGGTCAAAAGAAAAAATTGCACAGAATATAAGTGCAATACAGTCTGGGTGTGTGGAGCAGATTAAAGAGTCTGACTAAAGCTGTTTGCCTACCAAAACAGCAGTTCAAATAACCTTTTATAATATAAATAAAAATAAATTATTTTTTTTGCAACCTTTTCGTCTCCTATTTTGTATTACTAGTGAAGGCACAAAAAAACAATGAAGATATAAGATGGAGGAAAGAGATTATGAAATTTAAGGAGTATTTAAAGAGAGGGTTGTGTATATCGGTTGCAGCAGCAATGTTATTGACAGGCTGTGCCAACAACACATCAGCATCCAATAAGGACAAAAAAACAAGTGAAAAAGGCGGAACAACCAAAGTAACCAATATTTCTGCCAATGACCCGGAATTATTAGCATCCTTAAGGGATAAATACGGGGCAGCAGCTGTGGATTATACAGATGAAATGATTCGCGTAAACCGTGACGAAAAGATTGAGTATAAATTAGGTTTTGACCCATTGGAAAAAGAGATAGAAGGCTGGTCAGATTATTTTACCGTGTATCAGGATGCTGAAATGAAATATCCGTTGGACTGCATGATGGAGTTGGATTATGAGACCAGTACACTCAGTATTGATCCCCCTACATTTGGCGTAGCAGAGCTTTCAGCACCGGACGGTTCAGATGTTGATTTAAGCGATTTAAGTGGCAGCTTTTTATATGATGATACAGCTGGTGATAATTGGGGAAATTTCAAGGAACTGTACCTGGTACAGAAGTTAGATACAGAAACAGGGGAAGAATTAGATACACCGCGCATTACAGTTGTTCGCGTAAATACAGAATTGACAGAAGCTCCCCAAGTGCAGTTCACATGTGATGAAAATGGTGTTGCTATGATTAACTGGACACCGGTAGAAGGTGCGGAAGAATATGTATTATTTTTCCTCACAAAATCTGAGGGTGAAGGGTATGAGGAGGGATTCTCTTCCTATACAGATGCATTTGCCAGAACAGCAGAAACTTCATGGAGCGCGCCGTCAGAAGAATCTGAATTTACAGGAGATACATTTCTCATGAATCAAATGTTTTCCAACTACATTACATCAGAGGATGACATTGCAGGCGGCATAGAGGATATGGATGAAGATTTCGCCGAGACCATGATGGATTATGTAGGTGTGATTGCTATAACAGGAGATGGAAGTTCACCGGTAAGTAATCTGTGTTCTTTAAAGACATATGCAGAGCTTCTCCCAGAATCTTGGGCATGGAATCAGAATGATGCAGAAGTAGACAGTACATTCTGTGAATCCATTGATTTGCTGCCGGCAGAAACCAGTGTTACCATGTGTGATGGCAGCACCTCCAGACGTGTTATAGAATATGATATTGACAACTATGAATTAGATGAAAATGGAACACGTATAACTTTGCCTGCACATGCCAGCGGAACACTGTTGGAAAACAATTATACAGTTGAAGTGGAAAACCAGGATACTCTAGCGGAGAGCTTGTCAGCGTTGCAGGCACGTCAGGACAGCCTGAAAAACAAGGGCGGTTTTATAGATAAGGATATTGAGATTACAGATGAGGCACCGGATACAACAGATGATGATGCAAAAGCAGTAGAAACAAATGAACCAGAAGAAACAAATGAGCCAGAAGAAACAAATGAGCCAGAAGAAACAAATGAACCAGAGGAAACAAATGATCCGGAAGAAACAAAGAAACCAGAGGAGACAAAAGAACCGGAGGAAACAAAGAAACCGGAAGATATATCAAAATCCGATACGGATATTCTGGTAACAGCCAATAGTGCTTTAAGTGAGTATATTGCAATTCAGATGTTAAACAGCGAAGAAGTAATTGACTTAGCCGCATTCAATGAAAGTAGAAATACAGATAATGTAGTGGATGCATTTTTTGAAGCAAAGTATCAAAACCCGCTGGTTATGGGAATTGGTACTACTGCGTATGATGAGAACAGCCGTCTGCTGTATGTGCAGTATGATGATGAGCCGGAAGTAACGGCTGCAAAGCGTGAAGAAGTAAAAGAAAAAGCAGAAGAAGTAGTTGCACAGATTATTACAGATGATATGAGCAGTTTAGAAAAAGAAAGTGCAATCAACCAGTATCTTTGCGATAACGCCCAATATGATGACGGTGCATTAGAAAGCGCTGAAAAATATGATTTTGCAGAAGTGGATGATGAATATTTAGATTCCTTTACACCATACGGCGTATTGATGAATGGTGTTGGAGTATGCGCAAGTTATGCTGGTGCATTTAAAGTATTAGCAGATGAAGCGGGATTAGAGAGTATGGTAATCACCGGATATTTACAGGGTAACCTTCCCCACGCATGGAATCGTGTAAAAGCAGATGACCAGTGGATGTCGGTAGATGCAACCAATAATGATAATGATGCAGTACAGAATGCATTACTGAATGTTTCTGACACGGGAGTAAACGGTGTATTAGTAGAAGATGACCGTTTTGTAGTGGATGAGAATTTAAATAATTATATTTGTGATACCGATGACAACGAATACTATCGTGTAAACGGAAAATTCTTTGATACCGATACGATTGTGAATCAATTAGCAGAAGAATTAGAAGCAGATAATGATGCACTGCTTCGTACCGATTACAATATTGATGATGAGACATTCCAGAGTATTGCACAGTCTGTTGCAGATAAAGTGGGCGGACAGATTAAAGGATTTTACTGGCTTGGTGTGATTCATTTATCTAAATAAAATAAAGGTATTTTGACCACATGGTACCTACGGATTGCTTCGCACTCCAAAAACATTCGAAATCCGCCCTATTCGGGCTACGTTCTCATGTTTTGCGGGTCCCATATATTATAGAACAAAGTGTCTTCGACACTTCAACTCCCCAAGGTCAGTAAGAAATTGTATTCCAAATAAAATTCATGTTGTTGCTTCTACCTAAATGTGGTAAAATTTCAATGCGCAATTAGTTAGGAGGAACATCATGGGGGATGTGAACACACAGAGTATAGATGAGATTGTAAATAAATATGCAGATATGGTATATCGTATTGCTTTGACACAGGTGAAAAGCACATATGATGCACAGGATATTTTTCAGGAAGTATTCTTGCGGCTTTTGAAGCATATTGATACCATTGAAAGTGAAGAGCATTTAAAGGCATGGCTGATACGGGTAACATTGAACTGCGCTAAGACAAATCTAACAAGCGCATGGCGGCGAAATACACAGCCAATGGAGAATGAGGCAGAAATGGCTGTCTTTGAGACGAGGGAACAGCTTGATTTGTATGAGCATTTGCAGAAGCTTCCGAAAAAATATCGGACAGTTCTATACTTGTTTTATTATGAAGAATTGTCTATAAAAGAGATTTGTGAAACCACAGGGCAGAAGGAGCCAACGGTAAAGTCACAGCTTTCAAGGGCAAGGGTGATGCTGCGTACTGAGTTGGAACGAGATGGATTCAAGAAATAAGAAATATAAGTGAAATTGCGTGCCTGACAGAAGACAGTGCAGGTGCATTCTATAAAAGGAGTGAGCAGGATGGATAAGCGAATAAAAGAATCCTTTGATCAGATCCATGCCCCGAAAAGTTTGGTGGATGATACAATTAATAAAATTCATGCGGAACAAAGAGGGGAGACAATAGAAAATAATAAAAAACAACGGAATTTAAAACCAATCATAAGGGTTGTTACAGCATTTGCTGCATGTGTGGCTCTTGTTTTTGCGGTAACAAACATGGCAGGCGATGGAATTATGGGTAACAATAATTCCAATACTCAGGATGACATGACAAATATAGCTGATTTGTCGGGAAAAGAGGATTCCCTGAATGCAGGTGACAGTAATGCAGCAGAAGAAAATTTGTTTGACAGCACAAAGGGAGTTGCTGAGTGGAAACAGGTCTTAGAAAATTTGAAAGAAAATGAGAATGAAATTATAAATCTTGAGGATGATTACGTTATTTATACAACAACGTATGAAAGTGATGGAAAAGAATATCGGCTGGATATTTTGTTAAAAGATGGATGCTTATATCCTAAAGATATCGTTATTGTACAGGGACAGTTTGAGGCACGTGTGTTCTTAGGAAACGACGTAGTCCGCACCGGACTTGATATTACATCCACAAGCCAGTTTTCAGAGGCAGGGGCCAATCTAATACTGGAGGATATCAACGAGGATGGACAGATGGATTTTTTGTTGGAAACCATGTGTGACAATGATGGAACAAAGACAGAAGTCTGGTATACACTGGATAGTGCTGGAGAAGTCAGAGAGATAAAAATGTAAGTTCGGGTACCCAAAATGAGAGAAAACGAAAGTTTTCTCTCATTTTTATATTTAAGAAAGATTTAGGTAGAAAAATGGTTGGAATAAAAAGTGAAATATATTATGA
>CAZUKR010000081.1:0-12106 GCA_964620885.1 uncultured Eubacterium sp. | reverse complement strand
TTATCAAATAAAGTACCGCATCCACCCATAAGATATTCAAAGGCTTCTGAGAAGGAACATGCTTCTTTGTAAGGTCTTTTTGAAGAAAGAGCATCATATACATCCGCTACATGTATTATCTTTGCAAAGGGATGTATCTTATCTCCTAAAAGTCCGTTGGGATATCCGCTCCCATCTTCGTTTTCATGATGACCTACCACCCCTGCCTTTACTTTTTCCGAAATGCTCCATTTGTCATAAAGCATATCGTAAGACACCTGTGGATGGCGCCTTACTACTTCATTTTCCATCGCGTTCAGCTTGCCTGGTTTATTTAATATACGGGAATCAATTAATATCTTTCCCAAATCATGGAAAATAGCAGCAAGACATAAATCAAGCAGTTCCTGCCCATGATATCCTGCTCCTATCCCTATTACCGTAGATAATACTGCCACATTTACAGAATGACGATAAACATAGTCATCATAACTTCTCAAATCCATAAGTTCAAGCGAAAGTACTTCTGTCTCCAATATCTGCTCTACGATTTTGTTGGCTGCTTCCATGGCTGCATCCACATCCAGCTCCTGTAAAGACAAGGTGACATTGTGGCGCAGTTCCATAGGAATAGTCTCTTCTATATTAATTTCCTTTGACCATTCATCGTCAATATAAATTCCCGGATAGCCCTTACGTTTTAAATTTTCAACCAATTCCTGTGATAATTCTTTTCCTTCAGACAAAAGTGTCCTTACTGAAACATCATATATTGGTCTGCCTAAAACCATTCCTGGCTGTACATCCTCCATGATGACATATCTCATTGTAATCTACATCCCTTTCTTTTGTAAAAAACTCCAAGGATAATTCTACCATATTGAGAGTGATACCACTAGATTTTTATTCAAATTAGGAGTTTATTCCTAATTTACCATTTTTAAGGAACATCTTAGGATTCTTCTAAATCGTTGGTAAGTTTCAGCTTATCCAGTACAAACAGTATCAGGCTTAGTCCCATGGCTGTCAGACATGCCAGAACCATTCCTTTTAACTGTACATTCCCAATATTCAGAACAATTCCAGATAATCCTGTCACGAAAATAACAGAGGTCAACATTAGATTTCTAGATTTTCCATAGTCCACTTTATTATCCACCAGAAGACGTATTCCGGAAGTTCCAATCATACCATAAAGCAGAAATGAGATTCCGCCAATTACCGGTCCCGGAATGGTACTGATTAGCGCAGATAGTTTTCCAACAAAAGAACAAAGAATCGATAACACCGCTGCTCCTCCAATTACCTGTACGCTGTATACCCGGGTAATTGCCATAACCCCGATATTCTCCCCATAGGTAGTGGTTGGTACAGAACCCACTAATCCGGATAAGGTAGTAGAACAGAAATCTCCGAACAAAGACCGGTGAAGCCCGGGATTCTTAAGTAAATTTTTCCCCACAATTTCTCCTGTTACCACCTGATGCCCAATATGTTCTGATGTTACCAGCAGCAATGCCGGAAGAATTGTTAAGATAGCCTCCATATTAAACTTGGGTGCCTGGAAATTAGGCAGTGCGAAAAATGGTGTATTTATTACCTCTGTAAAATCTACAATTCCGCAAGCTACTCCCGCAATATATCCTGCAATAATAGCAACCAGAATTGGGATTACGGATAAAAATCCCCGGAATAATACCTGTCCAAAAATTGCCACTCCAAGAGTAACAAGAAACACGATAACAGAGCTCATCTGTATCTTCTCATCTAGAAGACCTGCTGTTCCTGCCGCATTCCCTGCCAGTTCCAGTCCAATTAATGCAACTACCGGTCCCATAGCCGCTGCCGGAAGCAATACATCAATCCATTTTATTCCAAACTTATAAATCACCAGTGACAGCAGCATTCCGCAAATACCAATTACTACAAATCCACCCAGGGCATACTGATATCCCATTTTGCCAATTACCAGCAATGCCGGTGACAGAAAAGCAAAGCTGGACCCCAGATAGGCCGGTGACTTTCCTTTTGTCACTACTATAAATAACAACGTCCCTACTCCATTCATAAGCAATACGATAGCAGGGTTAATTCCAAATAATGTAGGAACTAATACAGAAGCTCCAAACATGGCAAACATATGCTGAATGCTTAATGGTATCAGCATCTTTGCGGGTACTTTTTCTTCTACCTGAATTATTCTTTTATCCACTTATCCCACTCTCCTTTTCTATTTGCAAAACATTCTTTTATCATTATACCGATTTGAAAGGAAAGAACAAGGGATTTTTTATATTACCATTAATATTTACCGTGATACACTGCCATTTTAGATAAATAAGAGACTGCACAGATTTCTCTGCATAGTCTCTTATCTATTTTTCCTAATTGAAATAAATCAAATCATCTTCCGGCTTCTCTGCGGGCTGTATCTCCAGTGCATACAGTACCGGACCTTTTCCCTTATATTCCATAGCAAATTCATGCTTCATCTCTGCTGTAATGGTAATCCACGATTTATGCTGAATCTGGTCCGCTTGCTCATATCTGCATTTAAAACCTACAAAGGTAATATCATCTTCACAGCAGGTCATGGCAAAGCGTCCCGGTATAAAGACACCTTTTTTCAATTTTTCAGGACGATATACCAGCGCCAGGAAACGCACCTTCTTCCCCTGGTATTTCTTTGGGTTATCAAGTGCATCCATATACCAGATACCATAATCCATATCTGTAATATCAATAATCTCCTGATTGATATCGTAAGGCAGTTCTTCCATTTCTCCCTGATCAATGGTTCCATCCGTCCGCTCATATGCAATCTGTGCCTTTCGATTGATTACCTTAATAGCACGCCGGAACTTTCCCTTTGGTGTATTGTCATCACACCGATTGATAATCACTACATCTGCCTGAAAAATCTGTTCCATTATCATGGCACGCATATTGGTCAGATACATATCAAAGGTAGTGGCATCTACGGTTGCCAGAGATTGTACCAGTACCCACTTCTTGGGCAGCTTCATTTCCAGAAATGTTGCCATTTCCCAAGTTCCATTATATTCAATAAAAACCTGATCTGGCTGATACTGCAAATCCAGTGCCTGCAGCCCTGCCTCTGTAAAGTTCTCTTCCTCTTCAATCGTTACCAATTTTGTATTGCTCTTTGCCAGTTCTCCCTCGTCATACTCTACTTCCCCATCTTCACAGACAATCAGAAGTGTTTTGGCTCCCTCACCAAAATCTTCTGCTATCAAGGTTTCATGAATCAAAGATGTCTTACCACTATCCATAAATCCGGAAAACAAATATACCGGTGTCTCCATTCTTTCACAACCTCTCTTAGTTAATGCCAAATACTTCCTGCAGTTTCTTTTCTTCTACGTTGGTTCCAATTACACAAAGTCTTCCTGTATAATCCGGTTCTCCTGTTCGCAGTTCGTACTCACCGTCTACCATGTCAAAATAAATCCATGTTTCATCTACTGCCGGAACAATTCCTTTGGCGCGAAGAATCATACCATACTCTTCTGTCTCACAAAATGCTTTTAACGCACCCTCAATGGTCTCTCTCTGGAATACACGAGGTGTTTCTGTTCCCCAACTGGTAAACATTTCATCAGCATCATGGTGATGATGGTCATGATGGTCGTGACCGCAGCTGCATCCTTCTTCATGATGATGCTCATGGTCATGATGGTCGTGACCACAGCCGCACCCCTCTTCATGATGATGTTCGTGGTCATGATGGTCGTGACCGCAGCTGCATCCTTCTTCATGGTGATGCTCATGGTCATGATGGTTATGTGTATGTTCTTCCAGCAATTCTTCTTCCAATGACTTCTGCTGTTCAATTACATTATAAATCTGCTTTCCGTTTATTTCATCCCATGGTGTGGTGATGATAACTGCTTCTGCATTCTTTTCCTGCACTGCCTTTACTACCATTTCGGTCTGTTCCTGCTTTGCATTCTGTGTACGGCTCAATACAACAACGGTTGCATACTCTATCTGATTATTAAAAAATTCTCCAAATGCTTTCATCTGTTTGATGGCTTTTAAGGTATTTACTACTGTAATACGTCCGTTTAACTTGACGTCCTGCTCCTGTTCCACATCTTCTATTGATTTCATAACATCTGAAAGTTTTCCCACACCAGACGGCTCAATCAAAATACGGTCCGGATGAAATTTTTCAATTACTTCCCGAAGATTCTTTCCAAAATCCCCTACCAGAGAACAGCAGATGCATCCTGAATTCATTTCACTAATTTCAATACCGGAATCCTTTAAAAATCCTCCATCAATACCAATTTCTCCAAACTCATTTTCAATCAGTACAATTTTCTCTCCCTGAAAAACATCTTCCAGCATCTTCTTGATAAAGGTTGTCTTTCCAGCACCTAAGAAACCTGAAATAATATCAATTTTAGTCATTTCTATTTCCTCCTGCTCTTCTAACCACACCCTTCTCTACTAAAAATACAGGACGGTATGATAGCTTTGCTTTTCTAAGTCCTTCGGAACCAGTGTCTTCTTCCCGGTTCACATACAAATAGTCACTTGCTGCATTGGTAACAAACTGCTGGTTAATTATTGGATAGGCGCCCTGAATATCTGCAAATGCTTTTTCAATATGAACCACAAACGTATCCGGATTCAATGGCTCTCCAATTGCAAATGCGATAACTTCTCCGTCTAACCGGATTAACCCTCCCGTGAGTTTTAATTCCTCCATCAGTCTGAGGGCATTTAATGTTACACATATTTCGTCTCTTTTTTCCACATCCCATTCACACTGATTGATATTGCGCCATTTCAGTGCCATTTGGAAACAATCTTCTACATTTTCCTTTGTAATGGGCTCATATGCCCAGTCATCGTGCATTTTCTTAAATTTGTTAATGTGATTACGTTTACCATGCAGTTTTTTTCCTGCAAGATTAATCAGCTTTTCTGTTTCATAAACATAATCAGCAATGTCTCTATCATATGTTATTTCAAATTCTCCGGGATACCAGAGACTTAATAACTCAAATTCCGGCTCCTGAACCAAATGCATACGTAACTCCATATTCTGTTCTTCAAACCATTGAATTATCCGATCCATGGCTTTACGAATCTGCCCCATCTCACCTGCAGGAAATGTAACACTAGCCTTTTTTTCTTCTGTATAACTACGAAATACAAGTGTATCTTCCACAATCGCAAATTCTGTGGGATATTTCCTGCTCCAAAGATAAATATTAGGAAAAGCAAGTTCACAGCTGCGATATGTTTTTTGTTTTAAATAGCCTTCCAGTAACTCTCTGTCTTTTAATTCAACTTTTTTAAATGGCGTATCCATAAATCTCCTATCCGGCAAACTGCATGGCATAGAGCTTTGCATAAATGCCTTCTTTCTCCAACAACTCTTTATGAGTCCCTGTTTCCTCAATACCGTTGTCTGTTAATACTAGTATTTTTTCTGCATTTTTAATGGTTGATAAACGGTGTGCTATTACAAAAGTCGTACGGTTCTTCGCCAGTTTTTCCAAAGATTCCTGTACTACCTTTTCACTCTCATTATCCAATGCTGATGTGGCCTCATCAAAAATCAATATAGGCGGATTTTTCAGAAACACTCTTGCAATGGATAGTCTTTGTTTCTGACCACCGGAAAGCTTCACTCCCCGCTGACCAATATCAGTCTCATAACCATCTGACAATGACATAATAAATTCATGGGCATTGGCATTTTTAGCCGCTTGAATAATCTCTTCTTCTGTAGCATCCGGTTTTCCATAACGAATATTATCCATAACAGTTCCTACAAATAAATATACATCCTGCTGCACAATTCCAATATGGTCTCGTAAACTTTTTAATTTAATATCCCGGATATCCTGCCCGTCAATCCGAACACGTCCTCCCGTTACATCATAAAATCTTGGTATAAGACTGCATAATGTACTTTTTCCTGCCCCGGAGGAACCAACCAGAGCCATATACGTACCAGCTTCCACCTCTAAATTTATGTGGCTCAGTACTCTTTCCGTATTTTCTTCATATTGAAAAGATACGTTTTCAAAAGAAATATCTCCCTTTACTGTTTTCATTTCTCCTGCGTCCGGACTGTCTGTAATATCCGGTTCAATTTCCATTATTTCCATAAAACGCTCATAACCAGTATACCCATTTTGAAACTGTTCAGTAAAGTTAATGAGTTTTTTCACCGGTTCGGTAAAGGTATTAATATAAAGCAGGAAGGTTACAAGATCTGTAACATCCACACTTCCTTTTGTTATCAGCATTGATCCAAATATAAGAACTGCAATGGTAATGGATGTGGTCAACGCCCCCAGTCCCGAGTGATAGCCCGCCATATAAAAATAACTATTTTTCTTCGCTGCAAGAAATCCTTTATTCCCCTTCTGAAACTTGCCTCGTTCTACATTTTCATTGGCAAAAGATTTCACTACCCGGATTCCGGAAAGGTTGTCCTCAATCTGACTGTTAATCTCTGCAATTTTTACACGATTATGCTTAAAAGCACGTTTCATTCTGGTATTAAAATACGCTGCATATACTAACATGACTGGTATAAATATAAAGGCTATCAAGGTGAGTTTCACATCAATATTGATGAGAATAACAAAAGAACCTACTATCTTTATAACGGAAATCACCAGATCTTCCGGTCCGTGGTGCAAGAGCTCGCTGATATCAAACAAATCACTGGTAATTCTGGACATAAGCTGTCCTACCTTTTGATTATCAAAAAATGAGAATGACAATTTCTGATAATGTCCGAAGATTTCTGCACGCATGTCATATTCAATCTTTGCTCCCATAATATGTCCATAATTAGCAATAAAATAATTACACACACATTCTATTACTACAAGTCCCAGCATCAGCAGCCCAAGCATTGTTATTTTATGCAGTGCCGCACTGCTTTCCATCGTAATCACGTTTCCAGTGATATAACGCACAATTAAGGGTATCACCAGCGTTATTGCTGCCCCTAAAATTGCAAAAAACATATCCGCAAGGAACAAGGGCATATATGGTCTGTAATATGATGTTAATTTACGAATTTTTCCCATTACTGTCCCCTTTCTATATCTTAATATTTGTTAAAACCAAAGAAATATTATAGCATATTTTCCGGATTTATGCTAATCTAATAGCAGAATCATGGAAATGCAATAAAACTCAAACTAATTTGTCAACATACATAGCATTTTTACCATAGAAGGAGGTATCTTATGAATCCCATGGAAACTTATTACAAGAATCTTGCTGAAACAGTGATTAAAAATCTGCAAAAACGTCAGATAGAAGGACACTACTGTTCTACTGCTCAAGAAGCTGTGACACTTGCAGACAGCATGGTTTCCCCAAACAGCACCGTATCTTTGGGTGGCTCTATGACTTTATCAGAATCCGGTATGACTAATACGTTAACCAACCGCAATGATATTACCCTGTATGACAGAAGCACTGCAAAAACCCCGGAAGAAGTGACTGATATTTATCATAAAGCACTCCACACGGACTACTATTTTATGAGCAGCAATGCCATTTCTGCTTCTGGCGAACTGGTAAATATCGATGGAAACGGCAACCGTGTAGCCGCTTTGATTTACGGACCGAAAAATGTAATTATTCTTGCCGGCATGAACAAAGTGGTGCCTGATCTTCCTTCTGCCTTAACACGTGCCCAAAACGAGGCTGCGGCTCCAAACTGCAACCGTTTGAACAAATCTACTCCCTGCTCTGTGACCGGCGTCTGCAGCGACTGCCAGAGTCCGGACTGTATTTGTGCCCAGACAGTGGTTACCAGGAGAAGCCAGATTCCAAACCGTATTAAAGTGATTTTAATCGGCGAAACTCTGGGGTACTGATATTATTTTATAAAAGAACACTTTATCCACACTTAGGGCTTTCTCCCCCTTCAATTTCGGGTGAGAAAGCCCTTTGCTATAATAAACTATATAAAACCACTCCTTTGTATTATTGTTTTTTTCGGTTTAATATGATATCATGGTTCAGAAATATACCACAGTTCGATTTTATATCCCATAAACAATATTATCAAGTACGATTATGAAACATACTAGGTATTATAAAAGATACCACAAAGGAGATTTATGGATAACAACAACAAAACTGATAATGCAATATGTCCTTGTGTCGTTGCTCAGAGACTGATTCAGGGAAAATGGGCAATTCTAATTATGAACTATTTAAGTGAAGGACCCATTCGATTTAATGAGCTTCAACGAAAAATGCCCAAAATGACCCACGCAACATTGTCAAACCAATTAAAACAACTCCAAGCAGAAGGATTAATTATCAGAACCGAGTATGCACAAATTCCACCCAAAGTAGAATATCAGCTTAGCGATATAGGAAGCGAGTTCCAGCCTGTATTAGACAGTATCCAAGAATGGGGACTCAAATACATTGCCTATCAGAACAAGTAATACTTTTTCTATTTTTGAAACTGCATATTTTTCCTGTATTCCGTAGGAGAAACACCACAGGCACTCTTAAATATCTTCATGAAATGCTTCTCATTATCATAACCAACTTTTCTACTTATTTCAGCAATTCGAAGCTCCGTTTCTGTCAGCAGACGTTTGGCTTCTTTCATTCTTATGTTCCTAAGATACATAACAAAATTGCTTCCGGCATACTGTTTGAATTCAACGGAAAACAAGGAGTAGTTCATAGATATAAAGTTTGATACCACTGCCATATTCAAATCCTGTTCAAAGTTCTGCTGAATATATTCAATTGCCTGCTGAATTTTATGCTTATTTTTGCAGTCATCAAACTCCGCTGAAATCTTATCATGCAGTTTCTTCATCCATTGAATGAATTCAGATTTAAAGTCTTCCAAAGAAGGCCAGCTAAAGACATTTTTAAATTTTTCCGGCCTCTCTCCATTCAAATCTAATATGTTCTGATAAGTGGACCAAATACTGTCCATCATAATTCTCATACTTTCTGCGAAGGAATCTATACTGATTTGTTCCCGCTTTACATTCCATACAATTTTTTCAAAAATAAGACATGCTTCCTCTATTTTATCGGTAGCAATCATATGAACAATTGCCTGCTTCAATGCCCTTGCTCCCTGATGAGATTGTACCGACCCCCAAAAGTTAGACCTAAAAATCTAACGATTGGGAGGTTGGTATTTTTATGGCAAAATATAGTTATGAATTCAAGAAGCAAGTTGTTGAAGATTATCTTCTGGGGAAGGGAGGTTATACATATTTATCAAAAAATATGGTATCGGTAATAATGGCCAAATGCAAGTTTCTAGATGGGTTAATGCTTATCAAACTTTTGGAGATGAAGGGTTGATGCGGTCGCGTAAAAATGAAGTTTATTCTTTTGAATTCAAGCTTCATGTGGTAGAGTTATATTTAACAACAGAAATTTCATATCAGGATCTAGCTCTATCCGTTGGGATAAATAACCCACCTTTAATTAATAAATGGGTAAATGACTATCGAATTGCTGGTTCTGATTCTTTATTACCAAAGCGTAAAGGACGGTGACGAAAAGTGGATAAACCCAAGGGCATTAATACTGATACAGTAATTCAATCAAATGATACTCAAGAATATCTCAAACAATTAGAAGAAGAGAATTTAAAACTTAGGATTGAGAATGCGTATTTAAAAGAGTTGAGGAGGTTGCGTTTAGAGGACGAAGCTCGTCTGAGAGAACAGCAAGAGTCATCCACAGCCTCCGAGGAGCATTCAAGTTAAAAGATCTTCTCTCATATACAGGCTTTCCCAAAGCGACATATATGTATTGGCAAAAGCGTTTTGACAGAGAAAATCCGGATTCAGAACTAGAAGACATGATTCAAGAAATTCGCAAGAAAAACAAGGACTTTGGATATCGCAGAATTTGTGGAGAACTCAGAAAAAGGGGTATCGTTGTCAACAAAAAGAGAGTGCAAAGAATCATGCAAAAGCTTGGATTGCAAGTGATCTCATTTACAAGAAAAAGTCGTAAGTATAGCTCCTACAAGGGAAAAGTGGGTAAAGTTGCACCAAACAGAATTCATCGACGTTTTAAAACAAGCATTCCACATCAAAAGATAACAACGGATACAACAGAGTTTAAATATTATGAAGTGGATAAAAAAGGACACATGACCATACGTAAGCTATATCTCGATCCATTTATGGATATGTTCAATTCGGAAATACTTAGTTATGGTATCTCTAAAAGTCCATCTGCTCAGAATATAATGGCAGCTTTGAACCAGGCTATAGAAGTCACTTCTGATTGCTGTTACAGAAGAACTTTTCATTCTGATCGGGGTTGGGCTTATCAGATGAAAGCCTATGGATATACATTAAAGGAGAATCGAATATTTCAGAGTATGTCTCGAAAAGGCAACTGCTATGATAATTCACTAATGGAAAACTTTTTTGGAGTTATGAAGCAGGAAATGTACTATGGCTGTGTTTATTACAGTTATGAAGAATTAAAAGATGCAATCGAAAGATATATAGATTATTATAATAACCAAAGAATCAAGCAAAAGCTCTCATGGATGAGTCCCGTTGAATATCGACTCACCCAAGTGGCATAAAAGAAATCGCGAAGCAGTAAAAACTACTTCGCGATAAAGTCTAACTTATTGGGGTCACATCAAAAAATAATTTCGCCATAGCTCTTCTTTTACTATCCTATAAACTTTTCAGCTTGCTCTTTCATCAGCAATTCATCCGAAAAATAATTGATTTTCATAGATTCCCGTACCTCAGACAAGGTTTGTGCTGCCATTTTTCTTGCCTCTTCGCTTCCCTTTTTCAGAACTTCATATAAATAAGGAATGTCCTTCTGAAGTTCTTTTCTGCGGTTGCGGATTGGCTCTAATTCTTCCTGTAATATATTATTCAGGAATTTCTTTACCTTTACATCTCCAAGACCACCACGCTGGTAATGACCTTTTAATTCATCCAGATTTGCATATTCCGGCAGATAACGTTCAAAGTGTTCTCCCTTACAAAATGCATCCAGATAAATAAACACTGTGTTATCTTCCAGAGAACCTGGGTCTTCTACACGCAGATGATTTGGATCGGTATACATACCCATCACCTTTTTCTTGATTTCATCTGCTTCTTCTGACAGATAAATGCAATTTCCCAGTGACTTACTCATCTTTGCCTTTCCATCAGTTCCCGGAAGTCTCAGGCACGCCTGATTCTCCGGCAATAAAATCTGCGGTTCTACCAGTGTATCACCATATACAGAATTAAATTTGTGTACAACCTCTCTGGTCTGTTCAATCATCGGCATCTGATCCTCGCCTACTGGTACTGTAGTTGCCTTAAATGCAGTAATATCTGCTGCCTGACTAATTGGATACGTAAAAAACCCAACCGGTATGCTTGATTCAAAGTTACGCATCTGTATTTCTGACTTTACCGTAGGATTTCTCTGAAGTCTGGCTACAGTAACAAGATTCATATAGTAAAATGATAATTCAAACAATTCTGTAATCTGAGATTGAATAAATAAGGTTGACTTTGCCGGATTCAATCCGCATGCCATATAATCCAACGCCACTTCTACAATATTCTGACGCACCTTTTCCGGATTCTCTGAGTTATCTGTCAATGCCTGTGCATCTGCAATCATAATATAAATCTTCTCAAATTCTCCTGAATTTTGTAATTCCACTCTTCGCTTTAGGGATCCTACATAATGCCCTACATGAAGCTTTCCTGTTGGTCTGTCACCTGTTAAAATAATTTTGCCCATAATTTCAATTTCCTCCTAATAAAAAAACTCTTATCCTGTACGGATAAGAGTTAAAATTTGCCACCATGTACATACTATCATATGCCTCCCCGGTAACGGCAGGGATTCCGTCAGCGCCTACTATCGTTCGGGCTGCCCTCATGAGTCCATTCCATATGCTTTGAATACTGCCTCACACCAGCCGGCAG
The DNA here is from genome assembly GCA_964620885.1 of uncultured Eubacterium sp. Lineage (GTDB taxonomy): Bacteria > Bacillota > Clostridia > Lachnospirales > Lachnospiraceae > Petralouisia. The sequence goes on along the minus strand of CAZUKR010000081.1, from coordinate 152 downwards.
CTCTCTGAAATCTAGTCATACTTACTACTCTCAATCATCGGTTTTTCTTTTCTTACATTACACTATAATATATGGTTGATTTTATGTCAAGGAGCTGTTTGAGGGCGAGCTGGTTTATGGGTGAAAACTAAAACGCTCTCTACGAATAATAC
>CAZUKR010000080.1:0-12200 GCA_964620885.1 uncultured Eubacterium sp. | reverse complement strand
GGTAGGACGTGTGGTATGTACTGCATATGTGCCAACCGCCGGGATGTATCTGGAACTGGCAGGACCATACTGGTGTCCCGATGGATATGCAGGATATGTCTATTACAGACATTACTTTTCTCATTGTAATTATACTGGAGTAGATTATTTTGTAGCATCACAGCACCACTGGCTGGGCTGTGCCAGGGGGGATGTGGGGGAAAATGAATTTCATGAGCGTGAATTTAGCCATACCTTAACCAGATATAAATTTGTAGCGAACAATTATACCGTCCGATATAACGGAAATGGCTCTACAAGTGGAACATTGGCAGACCAGAAGCCAGCGTATGATCAGGAATTCAACCTGCGGAAAAATGGTTATCAAAAGGCAGGACATACCTTTAGCGGGTGGAATACAAAAAAAGATGGAAGCGGAACCTTATACGCTGAAGGGAAGAACGTAAAGAACCTGACGGAGAAAAACGGTGGAACGGTAACCCTGTATGCACAATGGAAAGTAAATAGCTATAAGGTAACATATGATGGGAACGGAGCAACAAACGGAAGTCTGGCGAATCAGAAACCGAAGTATAATCAGGAATTTAATTTGCGAAAAAACGGTTATAAAAAGTCTGGATATATCTTTACCGGATGGAATACAAAAGTAGACGGAGGCGGAACCTCATATACGGAAGGGCAGAAGGTAAAAAATCTGACCGAGAAAAACGGTGGAACCGTGACCTTGTATGCACAATGGAAAGCCGGAAGCTATACAGTCACATATGATGGGAACGGAGCAACAAGCGGAAATCTGGCGAATCAGAAACCAAAGTATGGACAAGAGTTTAGCTTGCGAAAAAATGGCTATGAAAGAACAGGGTATACCTTTACCGGATGGGATACAAAGGCAGACGGAGGCGGAACCTCATACACGGAAGGGCAGAAGGTGAAAAATCTGACCGAGAAAGACGGTGGAAACGTAGTCCTATATGCACAATGGAAAGCCAACAGTTATACCATCAGATTTGATGGAAACGGAGCAATAGACGGAGCCATGGAGGATATAATAGCAGCCTTTGGCCAAGAGATACAATTGCCGGAGAATTTGTTTACCAGAACAACAGAACAGGGAGAAAGCATTTTCGCCGGATGGAATCAAAATCCGGAGGTATATGAGACAGAATTTGCAGATCAGGAAACCATAAAAAATCTATCTGTGGAGGATGGGGCAGTAGTGGTGCTTTATGCTATCTGGGATGATTGTCCGGAGATTGAAGCCTGTGATCGTTATTTTTCTCTTTCATTTGCACAGGAGGGAAAGATAACGGAAGAAGAATTGTTAAGTACCGCATCCGCAACCGATCAGGAAGATGGAGACTTAGAAAACCGCACTTCGGCGCAGATAGCATCGTCCGGTATGGAAGGAAGTTTAAGTTTGTATGGATATGCAGCAGCAGACTTTACCGGAATGACGGACAGTGGAAGTGTCAGCATGACCTATAGGGCAGTAGACAGCATTGGAAATACGATATATAAAATGGTAACTATATTTGTCACCAGCACAGAGCCTGTTACAGAAGATATAAGATATGTCAGAAGTATTGATCAGAAATATTATAGGGAATCATATGAAAAAGGAGGGGTTCATCCAGAGTCACTATGGAGAAAAGAAGAGTATAAAGATGTACTGGAGAATATATTTGAAAATATTTCTAATCATACACCAGAGCAGGTATATCGATTAAAAGGGGAATCACATAGACCGTGATTCCCATATCTGATATCGTGAGGAGTCATTGGCACTATTTCCCGACAACCCCACATTATTGCGAAGCCTTTTGAGAAAAAGTAGTATTTACAAGATCGTTATACGGAGGTGGAGAAGAAAGTTCACCAGCTTCCTGAAGGATATCTAAAAGCAGGGTGTAACTTTTTTCTTCAAAGATAAGATCTGTTTTCCAAGTGTCCTGCTCGTAATAACGGGTAATAATTGCAGTGATAGTGTCTGCATCCGTTTCTGTAAACTGGGGAGCAATAACATTAGCAATCTCTTCCGGGCTATGACTGTTTACATAGTCCATGCCCTTTTGCATTGCATTGGTAAAGCTTTGAATTATTTCGGGATTTTTCTCCAAATAGCTGGATTTGGCACTGAAAGCAGTATACGGAACATAACCGGAATCAACTCCCAGAGAAGCAACTACATAGCCGTCGCCTTCTGATTCCAGGGCGGTGGCACTGGGCTCAAACTCCACAGAAAAATCTCCTTGACCACCTGAAAATGCAGCAGCAGTAGAACCAAAATCGATGTTCTGATTAATCGTCAGGTCAGCAGATGGATCCAGGTTGTTCTTTTTCAGGATATATTCAAAAACCATTTCAGGCATTCCGCCATTACGTCCCCCAAGTACAGTTTTACCCTGTAAATCAGACCAGGAAAAATCTTTCATTTCATTTCGGGCAACCAGGAAATTTCCTGCACGCTGGGTGAGCTGGGCAAAGTTCACCACATAGTCGTTGGCTCCTTCATTATAGGCATATACAGTGGATTCGGGTCCCATAAAGCCAATATCAGCTTCATTGGAAAGTACGGCAGTCATAGTCTTATCGGCGCCAAACCCGGTAACCAGTGTCAGATTTATTCCCTCTTCTTCAAAATAGCCTTCCTCAATAGCAACGTACATTGGGGCATAAAAAATAGAATGAGCTACTTCATTTAACGTAACATCGGTAAGGTTTTTTGGGGAAGCAGTGGAACAGCCGCTAAGAAAGCAGGGAAAAAATACTGTAGACAAACAAAGGCATATAATAGTAAGACAAGAAAAAAACTTTTTCATAATAAGTCCTTTACATATTTTATATTAGATTATGGGAAAGAATAGAAAATGTGATACAATTGCAGATGAAAGGCATACAGTATGAAAAGGAGACGTCCATGAACATAGAAAAGATAGTGAAAATTCAGCGTGAATATTACCAAACAGGGAAAACAAAATCATGGAAAAGCAGAATCCGTGCCCTAAATCGCCTGGAAAAAGTTATTTTAAAGCGACAAGAGGAGATCGAGGAAGCTCTTAAAGAAGATTTAAATAAATCGACGTTTGAATCTTATATGACAGAAATAGGAATGACACTGGCAGAACTTCGGTATGTAAAGCGTCATTTGAAACAATGGATGCAGGATGAGAGGGTGAGGACGCCATTGGCGCAGTTTCCAGCAAGGAGTTATGTGAAAACAGAGCCATATGGGGTGGTTCTGATTATGTCGCCATGGAATTATCCTTTTTTGCTTTGCATGCAGCCTTTGATTGGGGCATTGGCGGCGGGAAACTGCTGCATATTAAAACCATCGAATTATTCTAAAGCAGTATCTGCAGTCATTTGTAAAATAATGAAAGAGATATTTCCAAGAAAATATGTTGCGGTGATTGAGGGAGGGAGAGCAGAGAATGAGACTCTGCTGGAACAGAAATTTGACTATATATTTTTTACCGGTGGAACCACCGTTGGAAAGCTGGTTATGAAAAAAGCGGCGGAGAATCTGACACCGGTAACATTAGAACTGGGTGGAAAAAGTCCCTGTATTATAGAAAAATCAGCGAATTTAAAGCTTGCGGCAAAACGTGTGGTTTTTGGCAAATTCTTGAATGCAGGGCAGACATGTGTAGCGCCTGATTATGTACTGGTACAAAAAGAAGTAAAAGAAAAATTTTTAGAATATGTACTTTTCTGGATTAAGAAAATGTATGGGAAGAATTTGGAGCGCAGAGAAACCTATGCCAAGATTATAAATGAAAAACATTTTAGACGTATCTGCGGACTGATTGAAGGTGAGGAAATTCTTATAGGCGGAATTGGGGACGAAAAGACCCTGCAGATTGCACCTACTGTTTTAAATAATATTAAGGCTGATGCTCCTGTTATGCAGGAAGAGATTTTCGGTCCCATACTTCCGGTCTTGGAATTTGAAAAATTAGACGACGCAGAGCAATTTATAAAGGCACGTCCAAATGCTCTTGCATTATATCTTTTTACGAAAGACCGAAGGGTAGAGAAGAGAATTACAGAGAATATTTCTTATGGGGGCGGATGTATTAATGATACAATTATTCATCTTGCAACATCTCATATGGGATTTGGAGGTGTTGGAAACAGCGGAATGGGTAGTTATCATGGAAAAGAAAGCTTTGGCACATTCAGCCATAGAAAGGGTATTCTAAAGAAGTGTAACTGGCTGGATAATCCAGTGCGCTATGCTCCCTATACCAAAAAAGCGGAAAAGGTGGTTCGATGGTTTTTAAGGTAGTATATTTGCTTTTTTAGTTTAATGGGGTATAATATACGCTTGTAAGAAAAATCTATAACAATCGGAAAAACAGAAAAGAGGAAATTTATGTTAGATAAAACGGACCTGCATACCCATACCATTGCCAGTGGACATGCTTATAATACAAGGAATGAAATGATAGAGGCGGCGTCTGCAAAGGGGCTTGAAGTATATGCTATTACAGAGCATGCTCCTGCAATGCCTGGAAGTTGTAATGAAATGTATTTCATAAATTACCGTGTATTACCCAGAAAGCATGGTGACATGACTATATTTTATGGAGCAGAGTTGAATATTACGGATTATGAAGGAAATGTGGATTTACCGGACCCTATCTTGAAAGAAATGGATTTGACTCTGGCCAGTATTCATATGCCATGTTTTCGTTCTGGAAGCAAGAAGGAGAATACAACGGCATATATAGGCGCTATGAAAAATCCATATGTTAATCTGATTGCGCATCCGGATGATGCAAGGTTTCCTATTGATTATGAAGAACTGGTGAAAGCAGCGAAAGAGTATCATGTGATTCTGGAAGTAAATAATTCATCCCTATCCCCCCATAGTTTTCGCGGTAATCCCCGAGAAGCATATAGTGAGATGTTGAAATTATGTATGAAGCATGAGGTTCCGATAGCAATGAATTCAGATGCCCATGTGGATGTTGCAGTGGGAGAACATGGTTATGCCAGAGAAATATTGGAGAGTGTAGAATTCCCGGAAGCACTTTTAGTAAATTCCCATCCAGAAATATTAAAGGATTATATTAATTATTACCATGAAAAATAGTGAAATGCCATATAGATTTGGCTAGTATTCACATGAAATTCAGCAAAAACACAGAAGTATCTATTTACTTCAAAACTTTAATATGTTAATATTACTACATGATAACGTACGAAAGTGAGTGCGAAGAGAACAATAAAAAAAGGAGAAATGGCATATGAGCAAAAAATTGAGGACAGAGGCCGTAGACCATTTATTTGAAGCAATCCTTAGCCTGGAAAGCAAGGAAGAGTGTTATACGTTTTTTGAGGATGTGTGTACGGTAAATGAATTACTATCTCTGTCACAGCGCTTTGAAGTTGCCAGAATGTTGCGGGCACAGAAAACGTATTTGGATATAGCGGAAAAAACAGGTGCATCCACAGCAACCATCAGTAGAGTAAACCGTTCATTAAACTATGGAAATGATGGATATGACATGGTATTTGAGAGAATCGGACTGAATAAAGAGTAATGGGGAAAAAGAAAAGGAAAGCGATGTTTCGCTTTCCTTTTATATACTATTCCTTTTGTTTATTGCTGGATTTTGTAGAAGTCTGTTCTTCCTGTTTTTCGGGTTCGGAAGCTTTCAAATCAATCATTTTCTCAATAAGCTGCTTTTTCACATATACATCAAAACTCAACATGCAAATAAAAGCAAAATGCTGTAAATCTGCCCGGTCTTCTTCGGGAACATCCTGAAATGTCTGCTGGCTGGTTTGATATTTTTTGGTAATATCTTTCTGAAGGGTTAATACTTCAGTTTTTTCCAGACGAAAAACTTCGGAGTAAATATTTTCCAGATTAAAATTCAAATCAGAAGCAAAATATTTATCTGTAATAGGATTTAAAATTTCCTGAATATCTCCAATGCTTAAAATATTTTTGAAATAATAAATAAAAACAAGGGCAAGAAGATGTTCCTTGGAATATTTTTTCTTTACTGGTGGAGGAAGCAGGTTGTTTTTTGCATAATTATTAATCATAGTTTTGGTAAGAACCTTGTCATCTGAGCGGCGTTTCGAAACTGCCAGCTGGGAATCCATGAAGGTAGTAACCTGGTCCATATACAAATCTATATTGGGAAGGTCCTCCGGCTTTATATAATCGATTCGGGAAAGACTTTCTAAAATACTGTTCAGCAAATCTTTTGCGTCTATTGTCATTTGTTTCACCTCGATATTTATTATATAGTATTAAAAACTATATGACAAGTTATTTTGTTGCTTTTCCGGAAAACGGTTGAATTATACCAGGAAATAATCTATAATAAACATACGTTTGATTTTTGAGAGGATAAAGATATGAGTATGTACGACACGTTAAATTCCATGCAGCGTGAAGCTGTATTTCATACAGAAGGACCAGTTTTAATTCTGGCAGGGGCAGGGTCTGGAAAGACTCGTGTTCTGACCCATAGAACGGTGTATCTGATAGAAGAAAAGGGAGTGAATCCATATAATATTATGGCAATTACTTTTACCAATAAGGCAGCCGGAGAGATGCGGGAACGTATTGACAGCCTGGTTGGATTTGGTTCGGAGAGTATATGGGTGTCAACCTTCCATTCTACCTGCGTAAGAATTTTAAGACGTCATATTGACCGTCTTGGCTATGATACTAATTTTACGATTTATGATAGTGATGACCAGAAGACCCTGATGAAAGATGTCTGTAAAAAACTACAGGTTGATACAAAAATTTATAAAGAGAAAAGCTTTATAGGAGTCATTTCTTCCGCAAAAAATGAATTGATTTCTCCGGAAGAATTTACCTTACGGGCAACCGGGGATTTTGCAAAAGAGAAGCAGGCGGCGGTATATCGGGAGTATCAGGCAGAATTGCGCAAAAATAATGCTCTTGATTTTGATGATTTGATTGTAAAGACGGTAGAACTGTTTCAGACAGATGCAGAAGTGTTAGATTATTATCAGGAACGCTTTAAATATATTATGGTGGACGAGTATCAGGATACCAATACTGCACAGTTTCAACTGATTAAGTTATTATCAGGAAAATATCAGAATCTTTGTGTGGTGGGAGATGACGATCAGTCTATCTATAAGTTCCGTGGTGCTAACATCAAGAATATTCTGAACTTTGAACAGGTGTATTCCAATGCAAGTGTAATCAAACTAGAGCAGAATTATCGTTCCACTCAGAATATTTTGGATGCCGCAAATGGTGTTATTTGTAACAATCTGGGAAGAAAATCCAAAGAACTTTGGACTGATAATGCAGAGGGAGAGAAGATTAATTTCCAGCAATTTGATACGGCATACGAGGAAGCGGCTTATATTATCAAAGACATTCAAAAAAAGGTAAACGATGGCGACTACAGCTATGGAGAGTGTGCTATTTTATATCGTACCAACGCTCAGTCACGTTTGTTTGAAGAGCGGTTTGTAGTGAATAACGTACCTTATAAAATTGTGGGTGGTGTAAACTTCTATGCAAGAAAAGAAATCAAAGATTTACTGTCATATTTAAAAACCATTGATAATGGCCGGGACGATCTGGCAGTACGCAGAATTATTAATGTGCCGAGAAGAGGAATTGGAGCAACAACTCTGGGACGTGTGCAGACCTATGCTACAGAAAATGAACTGGGATTTTACAATGCGCTTAAGCTGGCAGAAGATATCTCATCCATTGGTAGGGCAAGTGCTAAAATAAAACCCTTTGTTACCTTTATTCAAACCATGCGGAGTAAGGTGGAATATTTAAGTATATCCCAGCTGCTGCAGGATATTATAGAAGAAACGGGATATGTGGCAGAACTGGAAGCAGAAAATACGGAAGAAGCTCAGGCTCGTATTGAAAATATTGATGAATTAATCAGTAAGGTAGTTGCTTATGAAGAGAATGAGGAATCTCCAACTTTGAGCGGATTTTTAGAGGAAGTTGCGTTAGTTGCAGATATTGATAATCTGGAAGAAGGAAACGATTATGTTGTTCTAATGACATTACATAGTGCAAAAGGTCTGGAATTTTCTAATGTGTATCTGGTAGGAATGGAAGACGGTGTTTTCCCAAGTTATATGACCATTACTGCGGATGATCCTACTGAAATAGAGGAGGAACGCCGTTTGTGCTACGTAGGAATTACCCGTGCCATGAAAGATTTAACCATAAGCTGTGCAAAACAACGTATGATTCGTGGGGAGACGCAATATAATAAAGTGTCAAGGTTTGTAAAAGAGATTCCAAGAAATCTTTTAACAGGAGCGGTTCGTGATCCTTCTGTGACAAAGACTTTATCGGAAACATCGAACCAATCCCTTCGTTATGGGGCACCCAATGTGAATCCGATTTTCAGTACTAGAAGTACCTATGAAAATAAACCATATCAAAGTACATCATTCTCCAGTAATGCCACCAGTAAAATTGCCCTTAGCTATGAAAATGGTGACCGTGTAAAACACATGAAATTCGGAGAAGGAACGGTAACACAGATTACGGAGGGCGGAAGAGATTATGAGGTCACAGTAAACTTTGATAAGGTAGGACCTAAAAAAATGTTTGCATCTTTTGCAAAACTAAAAAAAGTATAAAATTTGAAAAAATCGGTATGCTAACCAGAGGAGATATGTTATACTTAGAATAACTAATATCTGGGAGAAATTAACAATCTTAGAGCAGAAAAGGAGCGGTAATCATGAATAAAGAGAAATTTGACGAATTTTTAAGTACAGTGAAGTTAAGTGAATTATTGCATAAACAGGGAAAAGACGAAAAGAAATCAAAAGCACTTTGGATTTTTGCTATTATAGGTGGAGTAGCAGCGGTAGCAGCAATTGCATATGGTGTGTATCGTTTCTTTACACCGGATTATTTAGAAGATTTTGAAGATGACTTCGATGACGATTTTGAAGACGATTTCTTTGATGATGAGGATGAAACCGAAGAATAAAATGTAAACAGTAAGGGCTCCCGCATTATTTGATGCGAGAGCTCTTTTTAATTTATAGGAAAGACTTTGTTTCACGATATATTAGAAATAGACAGCCTCAAAGATTCGAGGCATTTTTGACGAGGAGAAAAGATGAAAAAAGGACAGATTTATGAGGGAATTGTAGAAAGAGTAGACTTTCCAAACAAAGGAATTGTACGTTTGGAAGAAGGAACTACTGCGATGGTGAAAAATGTGATTCCCGGACAGAAAATATCTTTTTCTGTAAATAAGGTAAGAAAGGGAAAAGGACAAGGCCGGCTGCTGGAAGTGCTGGAGAAATCCCCGCTGGAAATGGAGCAGGTGCCATGTGAACACTTTGGTATCTGCGGAGGCTGTGCTTTTTTAAATCTTGAATATGAAAAGCAGCTGGAGCTAAAAGAGCAGCAGGTGAAAGCGTTACTGGAACCGGTATGCGCACCTTATTATGATATTAATGATGGAATTTTTGAAGGAATAAAAGAAAGCCCCAGACAAATGGCTTATCGGAATAAAATGGAATTTTCTTTTGGAGACATGGTAAAGGATGGTCCTTTATCTTTAGGAATGCACAAGCGGGGCAGTTTCCATGATATTGTAACGGTAACCGGATGTAAAATTGTAGATGAAGATTATTCCAGAATTTTATCTGCTGTATTGACCTATTTTCAGGAAAAGGAAATACCGTATTATCATAAAATGCGTCATACAGGATATTTGCGCCACCTATTGGTACGAAAGGCAGTAAAAACCGGTGAGATACTCGTGGATTTAATTACAACTACACAGATTGCACAGGAAGGGGAAAGGCAGTTATTAAATGGATTTGAAGAAGCTTTAACAGCATTGAAGCTGGATGGAAAAATCGTTGGAATTTTGAATACTCACAATGATAGTCTGGCAGATGCAGTTATCAATGAAGGAACCACAATATTGTATGGTCAGGATTATTTTTATGAAGAACTTCTGGGACTTCGTTTCCAGATATCACCGTTTTCTTTTTTCCAGACCAACTCTCTTGGTGCAGAAGTTTTATACGAGACAGCCCGGGAATATGTAGCAGATGCAGGAAATGGAAAGACCGTATATGACTTATACAGCGGAACCGGAACCATTGCCCAGATTCTTGCACCTGTGGCGAAAAAAGTAATTGGTGTGGAGATTGTAGAAGAGGCAGTGGAAGCAGCAAAGGAAAATGCACAATTGAACGGTTTACATAACTGTGAATTCATAGCTGGAAATGTATTGAAGGTTCTGGATGATATAGAAGAAAAACCGGATTTTATTGTGCTGGATCCTCCAAGAGAAGGAATTCATCCTAAGGCATTGGAAAAGATTATTGCTTATGGTGTGGACAAACTGGTGTATATTTCTTGTAAACCGACCAGTCTGGCAAGAGATCTTGAGGTACTGCAGGCGAGAGGATATATGGCGGAACGGATTTGCTGCGTAGACATGTTCCCGTCAACGGCAAATGTGGAAACGGTTTGTCTGCTTTCCCACAAAAAACCTGATAGTGTATCAACGTAAAAGTGGAGTTCGACGAAGATGAGGGAAAAGTTCCATGAAATGTAAAACAGTTTAACTATCTTAAAAAGAATAAATGTTTGAATTTATACGGTGGATTGTGAGGTAAAGAAGGATGTCCAGTTTGATAATTATCAGGGGAAACTCAGGCAGTGGAAAAACCACAATTGCAAAAGCACTGCAACAGAAATTTGGTCATAATACAATGTTGATTTCTCAGGATGTAGTGCGTAGAGATATATTAAAGGTAAAAGATGGTTTTGACACAAAAGCACTTCCATTGATGAAAGAACTGCTGATATATGGAAAAAATCATTCTGACATTGTTATCTTAGAGGGAATTTTACATGCAGACTGGTACAAACCCCTATTTCAACTTGCAATAGCTCAATTCAATCATGTTTTTGCTTATTACTATGATTTGCCATTTGAAGAGACACTAAGGAGACATCAGACAAAAGCAAACTGCAATGAGTTTGGGGAAGAAAAGATGAAACAGTGGTGGAAAGAAAAGGATTTTATCGGAATAATTCCAGAAACTACATTTACGAGAGAGCTTAAGTTAGAAGATACAATAGATTTTGTATATAAGGAGGTAAGCAATAAAATACGATTGTTTAATAATAGACAATGAAAAATTGCTTGCAGATAGCACGGCAGAATATTTGAATTTGTTAGGGGAATATGCATCTTCTGCGATTTTTGATGAAACAATCTTTGCAAATCAAATTATTACTTACATACAGAATAACGATATGAAAGGATTGGCAAGTCTTATTAAATATCCATTTACTACAAAAGTAGATGGTATACGGATGGAAATAAAAACACCTGAGGAATTTCTGGAAAGATACGCGCAAATTATGAATGAAGATACAAAGTTGGATATTCTAGGGACAGATGTTGCAACGATTTTTTCAAATCAATATGGATATATGTTGGGAACAGGGAAAATTTGGTTCTCGAACTTTGAGAAAACCGGGTTGCGCATTTACGCAATTAATAGTGTATCTTCACTATAAAAAAACTAGGAAGGACAAAGAACTATGAAAAAGCTGTTTCTCTTATTATTCTTATGTCTGGCGCTTCTTATGACAGCTTGCCAGAAACAGAACAATGCACCTCAAACTGATAATGAACCGGGAAATCTCGTAGACGCAAATATAAGTGACAAACAAGACTATAACGAGGACGATATTTCAGATACAGGCGCGGATAACGATGCCACGGAAGCATCCAAACTATATTATGGAACCTGGAATGTGACCTCTTGTATCAGTGTTGCTCCTGTCTCTGCCCTTTCACCGGAGGAAATCGAACAGTTGCAGGGAACGGACATAACGTATGAAGGAGATCGTTTCGTGTGGAATGGTGAGGTCTGCGCCGCTCCCGCTTATCAAGAAAATACTGAAACAAGCGAAGATTTTGCGTTGAGCTATAATAATAGCCTGACCTTCTCCGACCTGGGGCTGACCGGCAGCGAAGCGACTGCCGTTACGGTTGATAATTGGGATGCTTTCGGAAAATATTTTTATGTGAAAGACAAGAACACGCTGGTTATCAGCTACAATGGCGCTTTCTTTGAAGCATCTCGAAATCTGAATGGAAATCTTGTAGACGCAAATATAAGTGACAAACAAGACTATAACGAGGACGATATTTCAGATA
>CAZUKR010000079.1:0-12342 GCA_964620885.1 uncultured Eubacterium sp. | reverse complement strand
TTTTTTATAATTTTATCATCCGATAACATATCAGTCAAATTCTTATCAATATGACTAAGTTTTATTCATCCTCATTATTCAATATAGAGAGATACAAGTTTTCGGCTTATATCTCTCTGAGTTGTGTGTAGATTTAATGTTTTTTATGCATATATCCCTTTTATGGAATGAATCATCATCGTTTCTATTTTTTCTGTCGTCAATTCTGTATAAATGGATGGCATGGGTCCAATCATTTCAATCATTTCTTTTAACCTATCTTCCGCGATATGATTGCTGCATTCCTGAAAATTAACCGGATACCCAAAGCTACGGTATAGCTCTAAAATTTTCTCAATTCCATCATGCAATATTTCTTCATCTGTTTTCCCTGCAATTTCCATGTCAAATATATTAGCGAAATAATCCTTGAATATCTCCTGACCGCCATATACCATATCCAGCCAATAAGGGAATAAGACTGCCAGAGAAACCGTATATGGTACTTGGCAAACACTTTGTACTACTGCCTGTAAGGGATAAATTGCCCAGTCTCCATCTTTTCCAAAGGTTGGAACACCACTAACTGTAAGTGCACTTGCCAACATCAGATTTGCCCGTGGCTCCTGACTTAAGGGCTCCTCTATGCTCTTTCGTAAATTGTCCAAAATGGATTTCATCAAAGCAACCGATACTCGTTCTGAAACATCTGAGCGTTCCAGGCCCAGGTAGCCTAAGGACAACTGTACAAACGCTGTTATCTGACCTTTGACAAGATTTTCAGTGTCAATCGACATCATAAATGATGGATTGATCCATGCAAAATCAGGAGATATACAGTCAAGCCCCATTGGTTCACCGGTCTCATCATTGGTAATCTGGGCATCCGGGTCTAGTTCTGAGCCGGAAGATGGAAACGTTACAATCGTGCCTACCGGAAGATGAGACAGCCCATTCCCCCGAAACTCTCCAGTAAAATAGCCCCAAATATCCTCTTTTCTAGGTACTCCAAAAGCAATCGCTTTTGCCATATCCATACAGGTGCCTCCGCCGATACCAAGTATCACATCTATTTCTTTTTCTCGGCAAAGTGTAATTCCCTCTCTTACTTTAGAAAGTATGGGTGCCCTGATACCACTCATCTCAAAAATTTCCATGTCTGCATCTATCAGAGCGGTTACCAACTTTTCATAATAACCGTTTTTACGAAAGCTTTCACCTCCCATAACAAGCAGTACACGTTTACCATGCTGCCTTGTTTCTTTTACAACAGCAGGCAGATTACTTTCTCCAAATATTATCTTCACTGGTGATTGGTGTATAAAATCAAGCATATGATGAATCCTCCTTATATTTGCTTGCCCATATTGTAGGCTTCTTCTATAGCTTTAGTATTTTTGACATCGCCTTTTTCGCCAGTACCAACGCCATATACAATTCCATTTATTTTTGCTTCAGGTACACAGTTTACAAATCCTTGTAATCCTGCTATTGCAGTTTCCATATAGCTTTTATCTGGTGCACCGCCTGTCAGAATAAAGTAAAAGTCCTTTCCATGCATCTCAGTATAGCCTGCATAAGTGCGGTCAATCAGTGTTTTAAGCTGCCCATCCATGGAGTAAAAGTAAATAGGTGTAGCAAGAACTATAATGTCCTTTTGAATCATTTTTTTAAGTATTTCAGGCATATCATCCTTGTGGACACATCTGCCGCCATTACTTTTGCATACTTCACACCCCAGACAGCCGTTAATGGTCTTTTGCTGAATAAATATCTTTTCAGCCTGATGTCCTGCTTCCATAGCACCCTGCATAAAAGAATCGCACAGCAAATCAGAATTGCCGCCCATTCTGGGACTTGCAGATATAATTAAAATGTCTCTACTCATAAAACCTCCTATAAATATTTAACTTCTTTCTAATTTGTAATCCCCAGACTATCATTTACGCCCAAAGAATCATCAAAAATCATATCTGCCATGCACTTAGCTATTCCTGCCCGATCAATGTTCTTCTTTCTTGGCTGTTCACCTTCTTTGGTAAGAAAATACTCTTCATTTTCTCCATCTTGTATTCCCGGGCATCGCAGAAGTGTCGTTACTGCATCGCTAGCTGCTATAGTATCTGCTCCCTTAATATAGTCCGGTCTTGTCATTGCGAAGATTCCCAACATTTTACCGCGAATTCCTTTAATCTCATGATGAATTCCCATACCCGTAATCCAAATAATTCTATTAACGGATGTTTCCTTAAGTACTGCAATGATATTCTTTGCCATTGTCAGAACATCACCTTCCAAGGAGCCAATAAGTATGTCTTGCCCTTCCATTGCTTTTCTTACGTCTTCCTTATTAAGGGCATCTCCCTGAATTACTTTCACATTTGTCAAATCAACTTCATCCAGTTTCGACGGTGTACGTACAAACACTGTTAATTCCACATCACCAATTGAATTTAGCTTTCTCACAATGTATTTTCCGGTTTTTCCCGATGCTCCAAAAACTACAACTTTCTTCATATTGAACCTCCATTGCAATTCATATTATTTTTTGGTATTATAAATATACAGCCCTCGGGTAACCCGATGTCAAGAATTATTTGGAGGTTTTTTATGGATTATACAATCAAGGATGTTAGGAAAAAACTGGGACTAACCGTTCATACTGTCAGACATTACTGTGATATGGGGCTTGTACCTAATCTCCGCCATGATACACATGGTAACCGTATTTTTGACGAACAGTCCATGAACTGGCTGCAAGCCGCTTCTTTTTTGCGTGCAAGTGGTATGTCCATTCCAGATATCAAACACTATTTTGACCTTTGTTTAGGAGGAAACACTACAATTGAAGAACGATATAAAATCCTTCACACGTTAAAAGAAAAAACCGAGGAAGAACTTAAATTTGCACAAATACGAATGGATTGTATCACCGAAAAGGTCAACCACAGTCAGGATATCATTGACGGCAAACGCGAAGATGACTGCAACCCTTTGAATTGGTAAATTCGAGCCTACACATTCCAGGTCCAGTCTGAACCCACGGATTTGTATATTGGGGTCTTTCCTATAAATTACACGAGCCACGCACGATTTGTTTCTAAATCGCACGTGGCTCCAATATCGTTATATTACACATCTTTTCTATTAGCAAGGCTTGCAGCAGTCATGACAAACTCCTGAGAACTAGTGACACTCATTCTGATTTCATGATTGCCGGATAACGTCCAGCCGTTTGTCTGCTTTTCATCCGGAGCAAATAACTTGGTAGTAAATTGTTATTGTCGGAGGTGTAACACCTAAGTCATGTGCCACTTTGCTAAAACTTCCTAAATCCGCCACTCGAATAAATGTTTCTAAATATACGTTATACACCCAAATCACCTCACTTAATATGCGAATCAAACATTATAACAATACTGAACCTCTCGAAGTTCTTTTCCACCAATGTTATCATCTAAATAGTTATTACTAAGTACAAATCCTGCTTTTTCATAAAATTTTCTGGCCCTAACATTATCTTCAAGTGTCCATAAAAATATTTCACGATAGCCAAGATGTGCTAATTCACCAATCACTGCATCCAGCAGTTGCTTTCCATACCCTTTACCTATGTATTCAGGCAGAAAGTAAAGCGACACAATTTCACCATATCCCTCAAAGTCGGAAAATCGGGATTTACAATAACTAGACGTACCAATAAAGGTATCATTTTGAATCATTATAAGCGTATTTATTCCTACCTGATCAAAATTATGGCTCCAATAGCCAACAGGAATACTTTCAAGATAGTCTTGCGGAACAATGCCCTTATATGCAGCTTTCCAACTTTCTTCATAAATACGGCTTATTGCAAATCTATCATCAGATTGTCTAATATGTCTGATTTCCATAATTTTTTATCCTTTCAAATTCTTTTAAAAATAAAATAAATCTTCAAATTTTTCATCTAATGCTATACATAAAATTAGAGCTAGCTTAGCGGTAGGATTAAATTGTCCTGTCTCTATAGAACTAATTGTATTTCTTGATACGCCCACCAATTCAGCTAAAGCAGACTGTGACAGTTTTTTCTCTGCCCGTGCTTCTTTCAATTTATTTTTTAATATCAATTCTTCATTCATAATCTTACCCCAAAACAGTGATAACGAAACTGCCCAAAGATGCAATTGCAGCAATTGCTCCAGCAATCGTAATAATCAGGTAGGATTTTTGCTTCGTAAAAGTATATTTAGGGTATGCCTCGGCTGCAATAAAAGCCCAAAACATTGCCATTGGCGCATAACTGGACTGACCGTTAAAAAAATTGAATAAAATAATAAATGCGGATACAGCGCAAAATACGCAAAGACCAATTTTACGACCTTTATTTTCTGCCTCAACCATCCCTTCATCATTTCTTTCTTTTCTGCTTTTTGCTAAAATTTCTTCTCTGTTCATAAAATTACCTCCATTATTCTTTGCCAAGTTTACTTGTTAAACATATGATAGCACCGCCAAGTTTACTTGTCAATGGTTTTTGCCAAGTTTTCTGTGCGAAATTATATGGCAGCACATCTCTCTGTCTATAATAAATAAGATGTCCCCAATAAGTTAAACTTTATCGGGGACACCTCGTTCGTTTCATATCGTTTTTTTACTACCACATTCACTACATACACCATCGTGTAAGGAAAATCCCGCAAACAGTACAAATCTTATACTGCGTTACTGTAATAATACTCTTGAATTTCTTTATAATCCGCAACATAAGCAGTACGGCCTTGTCGATGAATCAACTCAAACTTGATTCCTAACGCTTTCAGGAATTGTTCATTTTCAGCAAAACCATTTCTTAAATAAAAATTTTTCCTTCTGATCCTTTGTTCAATATTTTCAGCGAATGCATCTAGCTCTTCAACAAGCAGTATGATTTTATGCTCATTAAACTTCTTAAACATATACTCCAGCATCAATTTACCATATCCTTTTGATTGACACTTCGGATTAATAGCAAAATAAAATATATAGATAATTCCTTTGTACTCAGCATAATACATCATTCCTGCTAAATCATCATTATTAAAAAGTCCAAGAAAGTTACCTTTCCCTGCCTTTTCCTTTGCTACTAAAAGGTTAAAATCCAATCGTTCCTCTTTAGGAAATACTTCTAAATAAAGTTTTTCTAATTCGTTTCGTTCATCACTATCAACTGAAATACTACGTATATTCATTCTTCAATCCCTTCAAACTCAAAACCGCGTCTCCACTTTTTACTGCATTTTTCATTTTATACTATATAGCGAAACTATACCATATATATTTTGAAACAAATCAACATTTTTTCCGAAATTGACATTTACATGAATAACATCTACAATATATTTATTACAGTCGTAAGATTTAGGGAGGGATTTATCATGACCGCTTTACCACAGATTTCGGAAGCTGAATTCGAAGTTATGAAAGTCGTATGGAAGCATGCACCAATCAGTACAAATGAAATAACTGAAATACTTGTAAAAACATCAATTTGGAGTCCTAAGACGATACAAACTCTGATTAAACGTCTTGTGACCAAAGGCGCTCTTTCTTACGAAAAACAGAGCCGGGTATTTGTATATACACCACTGGTAAAACAAAGTGAATATATCGGTCAGGAAAGCAACTCTTTTCTGGAACGTTATTATGATGGGGATATTACCGCTATGTTGTCTGCATACATAGAAAATGACAGACTGTCTAATTCAGAAATAGACACTCTCCGTTCCCTTCTTTCCAAAAGGTCAAAAAAAGGAGGAAATTAACGTGATTAATTTTATGATACGCTTTTTCATATGCAACATTTTTATCAGCGGTATCATCGGAATTCTTTTAATCATAAAGGGTATATTCAAAAAAAGTCTGTCCAGCCGGATGCAGTATAATTTGTGGTTCCTGCTGCTGGGACTGCTGGCAGTTCCCTTTATACCGTTACGTCCAATCGGATTTCTACAAATATTATCATGGCTTGGTAATTTAAAAACACCCACATCCTCTGACAGCGGACTGGTTACAAAAACAGCTGTGGGAAGTACCACTGCCGGAACCACAGACTGGATGAATGACTTTACCCTTTCCGTCAGCAGTGGAACACCTTCCACTGCCGGATTTATTTTATTTGGAATATGGATTGTGGGAATCCTTGCGATGATTCTATTGGTGGTAAAATCCTCTCTCCGCTTACGCACCTTGAAAAAATCTGCACTTCCTCTTCAGAACCCGAAAGTCCGCAGATTGTACCATCACTGTTTGATAGAAATGGGAATAACAAGAGATATTCCTGTCTACAGTACTGCATTTTTAAAATCTCCTATTATTGTGGGACTTTTGAAACCTTGCATCTATCTGCCCATCCATTTAATCTCGGATTGTAATGAAGGGGATATTCGGTATATGCTGCTGCACGAGCTACAGCACTACAAATACAAGGATGCGATTGCCAGTTACCTGATGAATCTTGCAGGAGTATTTTATTGGTTCAACCCCTTTGTCTGGTACGCACTGAGAGAAATGCGTAATGACAGAGAGGTTGCCTGTGATTCCTCTGTATTGAAGATGCTTGGGGCGGACTTTCACGAAGATTACGGCAATACACTGATTAATTTTGTGGAAAAAGTATCCCTTACCCCCTTTCCTTTTGCTGCCGGCCTTGGTGGAAATATGAAGCAAATGAAACGACGTATTATCAACATTTCCTCCTATGAAAAACCGACCTTTCGCAAAACACTGAAAGGCATGGCCGCTTTTATGCTGACTGCTGTTCTTCTCCTGGGACTAGCACCGATACTATCTACATACGCAACTGATGTCAATCGCTACCAATGGAAACTCTCTTCTGAGAATATTTCCTATGTAGACTTCTCTACATATTTGGGAGAATACGAAGGAAGTTTTGTTTTATACGATTTGAAAAATGACGCCTGGAGTATACATGACATGGAACATGCTGCTCTGCGAGTTGCACCAAACTCCACCTACAAAATATACGATGCCTTGTTTGGATTGGAGGAAGGTGTCATTACTCCAGACAATTCCTTAATAGCATGGAATGGGGAAACCTATCCCTTTGAAGCATGGAACGCCGACCAGACCTTACCGTCTGCAATGGCGGCTTCCGTAAACTGGTACTTCCAGACGGTGGATGAACAACTTGGAGCAGATACCGTCCATAACTACATCCAGAAAATTGGATATGGAAATGAAAACATGAACAGCAATCTTTCCACCTACTGGATGGAATCCTCTTTAGAGATTTCTACCATAGAGCAGGTTGAACTTTTAACAAAACTGTATAACAACAGCTTCGGTTTTGCCCCGGAAAATATAACCGCAGTAAAAGACTCTATCCAACTTTCTTCTTCTGAAGCCGGAACTTTTTATGGAAAGACCGGAACCGGACGAGTAGATGGCCAGAATGTGAACGGGTGGTTTATTGGATATATAGAAACCACTGAAAGTACATACTTTTTTGCCACAAATATTGAAGCAGAAGCAGATGCTGACGGAAGTTCTGCAACAGAAATAACCTTATCTATATTATCTGATATGAATATCTGGAAAGAACAAAGTGCCTATCGACACTTCAACTCCCCTAACCCTCAATCTTGAGGGAGAAGGCGCTTTGCTGCGCCGCGCGCTGTCGCTTTTGCGACTTCTTCCTTTAGCGCGCGTGTGCATCCGGCGCGGAGCGTTTTATATTATAGGACATGGCAAACTTTCACACTTTAGCGTAACAAAGTTTTTCCTATAATATAAAAATTTGGACCCTGGTAAATGGTCATCACACGTTAATCATTTATCAGGGTTCTCCTATTTAATTTTCTCCACCACTTTCAATTACATTTCCATCTAAATCCTTAAAAAACCATGCGTTAGGCTCTCTTCCTGCTTCAATCGGATCACCACCCCCATTTCCATAGTCCTCATATCCTATGTATCCTTTTCCATGAAATAGAAAATTCTTATATTCATAATAATAAACTGTCTCTTGAAGAAAACTGTTTACACTGGCTACCATGCGTATTCCATTACGTTCTACAATATGTTCCGGTTCATACGTAAAAACATTGATAAACAGTCCAATTACCATTGCTCCAAACCCACCAAAAGCAAATATGATGAGAAAAATATTCTTCAATATCATACTCCCTCTAAATTTCTTTATTCTATTCCATTTGAAAAACATACTGCCTATCCAAAAAATCAATATCAAAACGGATAACATAGCAAACCAAAATAAAACTATTTTCGGTACACTTCTCAAAGAAGAAGCCGTCAAACTACCAATAACCAATAAACTTAATTTCAAAACAAGATAAATAATAAATGGTATCATTCCCCAATATTTTTTCCACTTCATAATGCCCCCTCTTTCTGTTCAATGAGTTCGTCAACAGTCTTGTTCCCAAACCGATATTGATACTCCGGTATCTCCTGAATTCCATTATTCAAAATTTCATTCCCTAAATATTGAAAACTTCCATCTTCTAAAAACCGAACTGTCAGCTCATGGGTTATAACTGCATCATTGCATAAAATCATTTCACAGACAGCATCCACCGTCAACGTAACTGTTCCATCTGCATTTTTTTCCACATGAATAACCTCTGGTAAAGAAGTTCCAAAGAATGTTGGAGCATAATTCATGCAGCCCAGTCTTGTCCATGCATAGGTTCCATATTCTTCGTCAAACACTGCCCATTCCCTTATCTGTTCTCCGGTAACCGGAAGGTACTCCATAATCACGCTTTCAAACTCTTCTGCCGGGATTCCGTTTGAATAGCTTTCGGAATCAAATCGCTCTTCATATTTCATTTCATAAAGATATTCGTACATCCCATTATAATCCAAACCTTTCAGTGTCTTTGGGTTCCAATTTGAACATAAAAGATTATTTCCCTGATACCCCAATGGAAGTACACACTTTTCTGACAGTTCACGGCACTCCTCCGACAATGGCTTTACCCTGACCAAACTGCTGCCATCCACCACTTCCGTAACTTCCGGATACTCCGGTACATACAGTTCATAACAAAACCACCCTTTATCCGTATATTGCCATTCCTTAATCCGGGTATAAGAAAGATACGTAATTTCCGGCTGATTATTTTTGTTCCATATAGCATTCGCTGCTAATAAATACATATCTGATCCATCAAAAATATATTCCATTCTTCCTATGTCACCCTTAGAATAAACTTCATACATTACAATTTCTCCTGCTTTACCTTCCATGCAAGACTCTAAAAAAGCTTCCATTTCTTCGTAATTCTCCATAGTGGCATATCTTTCAGAACTTGTGACCGGATATCCTTTTTCCTTGATTACTTCCTTCATTTGAATTATCGTTCCATCCGAAATGGCAACATTGGAAGCCTCACCTTTGTCTGCAAGTCTGTAAATCTCTGAGAGCATTTCCATTACATATTTACAATCTGCCTCCGCTTTTTCTCTCTGACTGTCTTCAACCGGAAGGTCATAGCCTTTTGTATCTTTCCCTATAACAGACTCCCCGGTATCTTCTTTCCTGCAGCCATACATAAAAACACCGGTTAGCAGCAGTATAAACAGCATAACGCATCCTTTTCTTAATACCATAACATCATCCCCCTGTCCTTGCTATTGGCGGCAGTTCTCCATACATCTCTTCCCATTCTTCCTCTGTCAAGCGGGGCGTGTGCCACGTTTCGTCATTGTTGTACTCAGATGGTATGATTCGGTTGGATACATACTGTACCCCTCCGCCTTCCATTGGGCGGACCACCACCTCATGAGCATACACTTTGGAATTGCCCTCATAAGGGAATACTACATTCGCTGTCAGTGTTATGGTTCCATCGTTGTTTTCTGTATACTCTACCACCTCCGGATACGGATAGTCAGGATACTCCACTTCATAAAACCCTCTTGGCTTATATTCGTAGGTCGCATCCTCCGGATGATAAATTGTTTTGGACTGCAGTGTCTCACTGCTAATATTGAAATATGACATTATAACACTTTCAAACTCGTCTTTTGGTATTCGGTAAACCGCGCCAACTCCTAAATTATCATCTGCAATATAAGGAAAAGACTCTGCATTTTCTTTTGAATAAAAAATATCATACAAATCATAGAAATTCAGGTTCCCGAAATCATCTTCACTCCACTCTACCAGAAACATATTATTCTGCTCATAACTGACTGGAAGGAGGTACTGTCGATTCAGTTCCCTACATTTTTTGTCTAATGGCTGCACCCGAAATGCAGTATGTTCTTCTACCCTACTCATCGTAAGTACATATAATTCTTCCGAAAACCAGATACCTGAAAACATTAAATACCCGTCTTCTGTGTAATTCCAGTAATCTGCCGTATAACTGCCTGTAACCACCTTTTTCATACTCCCATTCTCATACTCGTAATAGTTTCTGACAACATCTACCTTCCCGTCTTTTGTTTGCAAATCATATTTCACAAACCCACCCAAATAGGTAACTTCTATGATGGTAAGCTCGTCTTCTTCCTTCGTATCTACCTTTTCACAAAATCGGATTACCTGCTCTCTTTCCGTCATGTCAATTTGATTTCTACTGTCAACAGCCGTATACCCGTTTTCTCCAAACCAATTCACTATACTTCGTATCACTTCCAAATCCGCCTGTTTACTTTCTTCTGCAGCTTTTGCATAAAGTTCCTGACAGATTTCTATCATTTCCTCCGGGCCATCATCTTCAACAATTTGTGTTTCCGCTGGGGGCGTATCACTACACCCCGAAACATGAACCAGCAGCATACTGCTAATTGCTATGAAACCAGCTTTCCAAAACCTGACTTTCTTTTTCCACAACATAACCGCTTCCTCCTCTCTCTCTTTATTACACTTGTAATATTTTGGATTAAAAAAAATCCTCTAAAAACTTCTTTTGCACTTTTATAAATATTACACCCGTAAGAGTTATAAGTCAAGATAACTCTTACGGGCATGGTATAATAAACTTTTATAGAAATATCTTAATAAATTCTTTTGCCCACGAAAGGTAAGAGGGAACATTTGCATCAAGCAATTCCATTACTGTGGAAATATCTTGTGTTGTAAGTTGTTCCATTTTTTTGATATACGCTGCCTATTGCTTTTGTATCGCCCAAAGCAATCATAGCTTCAGCGTGATCCCCCAATGCAAAATATTTCCCGAGTGCTAATGCTCCAACTGAAAAATTTCCGATAGATAAAACTCCAATGGATACAATTCCCAAACATATAGCACCACAGGTAATTACTCCGATTGAAAATGTTCCCCCAGATAAAAAACCTAATGCCAAAACGCCCAATGCCAAAAGTCCTAAAGAACATACTCCTAAAGATATGACACCAAGCGAAAAAAGACCAATTGAAATAATTCCTTTTGCACGGAAACCAATAGCAATAACACCTTTCGCTTTACGACCATATCCTATGTTAATATGCCATAGCGGTAATCCGTGGATATTTCTTTTACTCTTTCTCTCAAAATTCAGCGTATTTAAGTCCAATGCCAATGTAAGTGTCTTTGATTTTGGAGAAGATGTTTCTTGAATATCCTTTAATAGATAATCCATAGAACACTTGTATAATTCACCAAGTTTCAGTAACTTCTCCGTTTCGGGATATGTAACATTGCTTTCCCATTTGCTGATTGCCTGTCTGGATACTCCGAGAATATCTGCAAGCTGCTCTTGCGTGTAATTGTTTTCTTTTCGCAATTTTGATAATTTATCGCCTAACGTCATAGTGCGTCCTCCATTCTGAACGGTTTGTTTGTTTTAATGATACCTATTCGCCCACTGAAAGACCACCTTTTTGGAGTTTCTAAATGTAAACTACAGGTTGCATTGCTGACTTTATGCGGCTTTAAGCCGAAATTTGTCCCATCAATTACGCTTTAGGGAGACGGCTATCAAAATAATTTCCCTCATAGAATTGAGTTTTCCCTCTAGTTCCAGTCGGAGACTACTTAGTTTCCATTCAGATTTCGAGATGCTTCAAAGAAAGCGCCATTGTAGCTAATAACCAGCGTGTTCTTGTCTTTCACATAAAAATATTTTCCAAAAGCATCCCAATTATCAACCGTAACGACAGTAGCTTCGCTGCCGGTCAACCCCAGGTCGGAGAAGGTCAGGCCATTATTATAGCTCAACGCAAAGTCCTCTCTTGTTTCGGTATTTTCTTGATAAGCGGGAGCGTCGCAGACCTCACCATTCCACACGAAACGATCTTCTTCATACGTTATGTCCGTTCCCTGCAACTGCTCGATTTCCTCCGGCGAAAGGGCAGAAACAGGAGCAACACTGATACAAGAGGTCACATTCCAAGTTCCATAATAT
>CAZUKR010000078.1:2326-12366 GCA_964620885.1 uncultured Eubacterium sp. | reverse complement strand
GAGCATCTGCCTTACAAGCAGAGGGTCACAGGTTCGAGCCCTGTAGGTCCCATTTGTGCCGGCGTGGCGGAACAGGCAGACGCGCAGGACTTAAAATCCTGTGGTGGCAACATCGTACCGGTTCGATTCCGGTCGCCGGCATTACTTATAAGGAGAGAAAACACTGATATATGGTGTTTTCTTTTTTTTAGATTACCGAAAAAATGTTTCTTTTTTGTTAATAATTATATTTCATAAGATATCATGTGATTTTTTTAAGAAAAAATATATAATTTATTGGAGAAAATAAGAAAGGAATATATAAAATGAAGAACACGAAAATAAGAAAAGTGATTATTACGGTTTTGGCAATGGCAATGATGTTACAGACAACAACAATAAGGGGGAATGCTACAAGCCAAAACACATTTGTTTCGATGGCTAAAGTACAGAAGAATTATGAAGAAAGTTTAATGAAAGGAATAGAAAAATCCACAATATTAGATGAAGAAAACTATGAAATACGTATAATAAAAAATAACGAAAATATTGATAATAAAGGAAAATGGATAAAATGTAATACAGTAAAGGAAGCCGTAAAGTATCTAGAAAATGCAGAAGTGCAGATGGCAGCAACAGAAAAAATGATAGTTGAGATAGATGATGAAGATATAGAAATTCAAGATAATATAAAAGGGGCAGCTAAAACGGAAAGTGTTACGAAGAGTTATTCCAGAGGTCTTACACCCAAGTATACATTGAAAGCTACATTTAAATATGATAAAAAAACTAAGAAGATTAAATCTGTAACAGGAAGAAAATTTACACTATCAGGTATTACTTTAGCAGTTGGGGCAGAGGATAAAACGTATTCCACCAAATACTCTTCTACTAAGAAGAAGGCTACGGTAAAATGTAGCTATACTGCAGTATCATATCTTATAACCCCTGTTGGAAGAATAGAATTAAGTAGAAAAGATGCATATCAAAAATTTTCCTATTCTGTCAGTAATGGAGTAACTGGTGGAAAAGGTGGTTATGAATAGAAAGGAGATTTAGATGAATCAGATTATAAGAGATACAACTTTGACAGGAATTAATATTATATTACTTATTGTCATTGTATTAGTTGTTGCTGGAGTAATATGGTATTTCTCGAAAAAGAAAAAAAGCAAACAGTAAAAACAATTTTGCTGTATGTATCTTGTATGAACATATGTCAGAGATTATCGGGAATCCCCTTTCTATCAATATTCTGTAAACATGGTTAAGGTTCGATTCCGGTCGCCGGCATTACTTAGAAGAAGAGAAAACACTGATATATGGTGTTTTCTTTTTTTGTGCAAAAATGTATCTATTGTTTATGAAAATATAAAAAGTTGTTCTGTTATCACACAAAACAATTGTTAATTTTTGGAAAATATATTATAATAAAGGAAATTGTAAATTAAGTTTTTGAATTTACTAAAAAAAGGGGGAGAGTGGATGAAATTAAATGTATTGGGTTGTTAAATGATGAATTAATAATCTGTCAGCCATACTGGATAATAATATAAAATAAATAATATATTATTAAATAATTAAAAAGAGGGGAAATAAACATGGGAAATTATTTAAATGGAACGTATTACGATTTTTATGAGGGAAAAAATGCAACTGAAAATTTAGTCTTTGTACATGGCTCTGGATGCAATAGGAGGTTTTTAGGTCCTCTTGCCAAAAGACTTTCAGACTACAACTGTTATATGATTGACTTGCCGGATCATGGAAAGTCTGATGTAGTAGGTTGTGATAGTGCAGAGCAGTATGTAGATGCTGTGGCAGAGTTTGTATCTACTTTAGAAAATGTAACAATTATTGGACATTCTCTAGGTGGAACCATATGTCTTGGTGTTGCCGCGAAAGGTATACCATCTGTTAAAAAGTGCGTTATTATCAGTTCTGGTGCTAAATTTGATAAGCTGGATATGCGTGTACATAATATGGTGCGTACAGAAAAGGTAGCATGGTTTTATCTTGTAAAATGCCTTGGCTCTCCATACTGTCCAAGTGTAATCCTAAGCTATTTGAAATTTGAAAAGCCGGCTACACTGTTAAAAGACTTCGATATTGATATTAAATTAGATTTAGAGTATACACTGGATAAAATAAAGATACCAACTTTAATTATGGTAAGCAAAAAAGATATACTTACATTACCGGAATATTCAGAGAAAATGCACAAAGGTATTAAAAATTCAAGGTTGATTTTTTTCCGGAATAGCCGGCATATGCTTCCAATTGTGAAGAGAAGACAGGTGGCTAAGTTAATAGCAGATTTTATTTAAAGGACAATTAGGAAAAAGGAGTTATCGGGAAGTTCAAATTTCTTTTCTGTATATACTAGATATGGGAATCACATAGAACGTGATTCCCATATCTAGTATTATGAGAAGTAATTGGTTTTATTTTTCCACGCCCCTTTTCGTTAAAAGTGTCTGTCTATTAAAAAAGAATTAAGAAATGTTTCCACTTTTTACATTGTCAAGAAATATCAGAAGTAGTATATTAATGGGGAAGATATTTTGAAGAGGAAAGGGGTATATGGGATGAAATGGAAGAATATAGCAGTATTTTGTATGGCAGGGATATTGGTATTTGGTGGACTTTCAGGCTGTGGGGAGCAGGAAAAGGATACAATAGAACAGGAAGATGTACAGGAAGCTGGGGACAAGGAAGAGGAAGTGCTAGAGCCGGCAGCAAAGGAAGAGCAGCATTCTAAGCAGCAGAAACCACAGGAAAAGGAACCAGAGGAGCAGGAGCCGGAAAAAACAGAATTTACGATTACTGCTAAAACATATGAGAAGGGAAATGTTCATATTGAATATCCTCATGTAGAAAATCTGGTAAGCCAGGAAATCACGGACTGGTATAATAACCAATTCAAGAATACTGTTGATATTCATACCGGAGAGGCGGAAGAAGGGGATCTGGCTGCCGCCAGTGATACTGTGAATGAAACCTTTCAAGTAACATATCAGTCAGAAGATATGATTTCTATATTAATAGAAGGGAATTTCTATGCAGAAGGAGCCGCTCATCCATATTCATATAAAAGCAGTTATAACATTAATCTGAAAACCGGTGAAACCATGGGAATTGTAGATGAATACACGCCGGAAGAGATTGTGAATGATATTCTTTCCGGACAGAATTGCACGATGCTGAAGAATGCGGAAACCATGGAACCGCTGGATGGAGAAGAATTGGAATCTGCCAAACAGGAGATTGAAGCAAGAGACAGAGAATATATGCTGGAAAGCATAAAAGAATGCGATTATAGTTTTTTAGTTGGTGCGGATGGAACAATAACGAATAGCAGAGATATAATATATGCTTATTCTTTTCGGCTGAAAGATGGGAGATGGGCAATCTGCACGGATGTAAGTCATGCATTGGGAGATTACCTGATAATAAGCTATGACAAATAATGGGATATATTCTATAGCAAAAGAGTATTTGCTGCTTGGAATTATCGGTGTGCTTTTTACTGGTATTCTATTTCTGGCAGGTTATTATTTCATATACCGCAAAATGTTCAAAGGAACTAAAGTTCCAAAAGGAAAAAGAATGTTTTGGTCAGCAGTGGGAATCTGTTATCTTACGGTGGTACTGGGAGCTACGCTGCTGGATAGAGGGGGATACTATGGAAATAGTGTACAGCTGCATCTGTTTGCCAGTTACCGTCAGGCGTGGTATCGTGGATCTGTTATAGAGTGGCGCAATTTGATTTTGAATATTTTGCTGTTTGTACCTATGGGAATCATACTTCCAATGATTTCAGAATGGTTTCGCTCAACATGGAAAACGTATTTAACAGGATTTATATTTTCTTCGTTGATTGAAGTGATACAGTTCATTACGGCGCGAGGGATTGTTGAAATAGATGATATATGGAATAACACTCTTGGAACCATGATCGGATATGGATTGGTAAAAGCAGTGATATTATTCAAAAATAAAGAAGAAAGCCGGCGCCTGATAAAAGGGGTCTGTTTACAAATTCCTCTTATGGTAGCAATCCTGGTTTTCTGTAGTCTGTGTATTATCTACGATAGACAGGAATTTGGAAATCTATGGATAACATATAGTGTGCCTGCAAATTTGAAAAAGGCTGAAATTGAGGCAGGCAGAATGTTTTCCCAAGAAGAAAACACAGTTTGGGTATATCGAACAAAAAAAGGAACGGTTGAGGATACCAGAGATACAGCAGAGAAACGTTTTCGGCTTCTGGGAACTGAGGTGGATGACAGCCGAAACAGTATTTATACCGAGACGGCTGTTTATACTTCAGAGGATGGGAATTACTCTCTTTGGATTGGCTACGGGGGGATGACGGAAGATTTTACAGACTTTAGCCAGCTGGAGGAAAAACAGCAGACAGGATATACGGAGAAGGAAGTGCGCAGCGTCCTGAAAAAGTACCAGATGGAGATTCCTGAAATAGCAGATTTTTCGGAAAAAACAGGTGTATATTCTTTTCAGGTATCCATGGAAGAAATAGAAGAGGGATATGTGAATGGAACATTACAATGTAGAATCAGCAAATCAGGCAAAATTATAAGTTATGAGAACAATATGATTTCCTGCAGCAAGGTAAAAGAGTGTGAAGTCTTGTCAGAACATGAGGCGGCCAGAAGGATAAGTAAAGGAAAATTTCAGTATTGGAACAACACAGAGGAGATAACGTATTTGAAATTAAAAGATGCTTCATTAGAATATGTGTTGGATTCCAAAGGATTTTACCAGCCCGTGTATAAATTTGAGACAGAAATAAATAAAACTGAAGAGACCCAGATTATGATTCCAGCTTTACAGAGTTGACAAGGCTGGGGAGGAGTGCTTATGATTACTACAAGATGTGGATTAGACTGCACTGGATGCAGTTTTATAGAAGAATGCGGCTGCACTGGATGTATTAAAAGTAAAGGCAACCCATTTCATGGAAGCTGTGAAGTAGCAGAATGCTGTCAGAAACAGGGACATGTTCATTGCGGAGACTGTAGGGAATTTCCGTGTGAATTACTGCAATCTTATTCTTATGATAAAGAGCATGGAGATGAAGGTGCAAGAATAGAAAAATGCCGGTCATGGAGCAGTAAAAAAGGGGAGTCCAGGTATCCATGGCTTTATGAATACCTACAGGAATATTCAGGAAGTGAAAAGGATTTTAAAGTGGAGTGGCAGTGGATACGCTATATGGTGGGCGGAAAAATGTATGCTGCTGTGTGTAAAGATGACACAGGAAATGACTTCATTCTGAATTTAAAGGCAGAGCCTTCCGATGGAGCGTTTTTAAGAAGCCAGTATCCGGATATTACTCCCGGATACTATTGTAACAAGGTGCATTGGAATTCTGTTAATTTATATGGTGAAGTACCGGATGATATATTAAAGGATATGATTGATAAATCCTATCAATTGATATTTGAAAAACTTACAAAGAAGAAACAGAAGGAGATTTTAGACAGTCAATAAAAAGTGTATAGGAGAAAATACCCGATACATCCCCTGGTGGGGCTTAAAAATTGCAAACCTATGTGATAAAATATGACTTGTTGAAAGAAAAGGAAGATAAAGGAGTCGTCATATGAAAAGGAAATGGGTTTGCAGGGCAGGAGCAGTAATGCTGGCATCCGTAGTATTGCTGAGTGGCTGTGGAAAAACATCAGGAGAAAAATCGGAAGCAGGGAAAGATACAGATAGTAAGAATAGTATTATCTGCTATGTGGGACATGGCTTCTGGGACGGATCAATGGATCCGGTCAAGGGAGCCTTTTCTTATGGATATGATTTTATTAATAATAGTTTGGTACGGATAAATGCTGATTCAGAATACGAAGGGGATTTGGCAGAAGAATGGAACATATCGGAGGACTCTTTAGTATATACATACCAGTTAAAAGAGGATATAACATTTCAGGATGGTTCCGAATTTAATGCAGAAGACGTAGTATTTACGTATGAAACGGTGATGAATCATCAGGGACAGAATGAAAAGGTTGATTTATCCAAGCTGGAAAAGGTGGAGGCATTGGATCAGAATACCGTTCAATTTACTCTGAAAGAAGCGTATTCTCCGTTTTTGGATACAACAGCACAGCTTGGAATTGTGCCCAGTGATGGATATGACAGTGAAGCATTTGACCAGATACCAATCGGAACAGGTCCCTGGAAAGTCGTCCAATATGATACGGAGCAGCAGCTCATTGTAGAAGCAAATGAAGATTACTTTGAAGGGGCACCGGAAATCAAACGTGTCACTTTTGTGGATATGGATAATGAGGCGGCGTTTTCCAACGCTCAGTCAGGTCAGTTGGATGTAGTTATGGTACAGCCTTCTTATACGGCTGAAACAATTAAGGGAATGCACATGGAGAAACTGGAGACGATGGATGTGCGCAATATCAGTCTTTCCTGCAGAGAGCCTCAAACTTATGTAAATGCAGCGGGGG
Organism: uncultured Eubacterium sp.; assembly: GCA_964620885.1. Lineage (GTDB taxonomy): Bacteria > Bacillota > Clostridia > Lachnospirales > Lachnospiraceae > Petralouisia. The sequence continues at coordinate 5,893 of CAZUKR010000078.1, read as the reverse complement.
AAGAGGTTGAGGTAGGAAATGCGGTAACCTCTGATATAGCAGTAAGAAAAGCCCTTTCCATTGGAATAAACCGTTACGAAGTTATCGAGAATGCCATGAATGGGGTAGGACAACCGGCAGAAGGCTGGACCGGCAACCTGATATGGGGAAATACCAAAGAGTATCCCGACGGGCAGATAGAAGAAGCAAAAGAACTTCTGGAAAATGCAGGCTGGATTGACAATGACGGGGATGGTATAAGAGAAAAGAATGGTGTGAAGTGTGAATTTGAGGTTTATACACCATCGGATGAGCAGGATCGCTTTATGCTGGCAACGGCAGTTGCAGAAAATGTAAAACATCTTGGAATATCTATTGTTGTAAAACAGACAAGCTGGGACGAAATTACAGCAATGGCGTACAGCCAGGCAGTGTTGTGGGGATATGGACAATTCAGTCCCATGGTAATTGACAGTCTGTTTCAATCAGAACATTTTACCATGCAGGCGTACAGCAATACAAATGGATATGAGAATGAAGAGGTGGACAGCCTGATTGCCCAGGCAATCTCGGCAAACAATCAGAATGATGCCATTGGGGCATGGAAGCAGGCACAGACGGTATATGCAGAAGAGTATCCATATCTTTTTCTTGTGAATATTGAACACTGTTATTTTGTCAGCGACAGACTGGATATTTCTGTGGATACACAAAGTCCCCATCCACATGGTCATGGTATTCCAATTATCTGTAATATGAAAGACTGGAAGCTGAAGTAAAGGAATGGACGGAAAATGAAGAGACAAATGAAAAAACTGGGAGGTACCCTGCTGCGAATGGGTACCTTATTAATTGCCATCAGCATACTGGCCTTTCTTATGGTAACAAAGGCCCCTATTGATCCTCTAACTGCATATGTAGGCACCAATTCAACCTTATCCACAGAAGCGAAGGCAGAAATTGCCCAATACTGGGGATTAAATGAACCTCCCGCAGAACGTTTTCTCACCTGGGCAAAACATACCCTGCAGGGAGACTGGGGAGAATCTATCGTATATAAACAGCCGGTACTAAAGGTTATAAAGGAACGGTTTGAATATTCGCTGGTATTGATGCTGATTGCATGGGTAATGTCTGGTGTGATTGGATTTATTTTAGGCATACTGGCAGCAGTATGGAAAGATGGCATATTTGACAGAGGAGTAAAACTAATCTGTCTGGTGTTTCAGTCCTCGCCTACCTTTTGGATAGGACTTTTGATTTTAAGTGTGTTTGCAGTACAGCTTGGCTGGTTTCCAATTGGGCTGGCAGCGCCCATGGGAAAGGTAGCATCCGAAGTAACCATGCTGGAAAGAATTCATCATCTGGTTCTTCCTGCTTTTACCTTGAGTATATTGGGCATTGGGAAAATTACGTTGTATACCAGACAGAAATTAATTGAAGTATTAAATAGTGATTTTATTTTGTATGCAAAGGCACGGGGAGAAAGTGTATGGCAGATGGTATGGCGTCACGGCATCCGCAATATTGCACTGCCTGCCATTACCTTGCAGTTTGCATCCTTCAGTGAACTGTTCGGTGGAATTGCGCTGGCAGAATCCGTTTTTTCCTATCCGGGAATCGGAAGTGCGGTGACGGCAGCAGGGTTAGGAGGCGATGTTCCTCTGCTCCTTGGAATTGCTATTTTTAGTGCTGTATTTGTATTTGCAGGAAACCTGATAGCAAATATTTTATATGGTTTTATTGACCCAAGGGTAAAGGAGGATTTATATCATGAATAAATCCTTCTGGAATAGAAAAAGAAAGACATTTCTATATATCAGCCTGGCTATGATATATTTACTGGGTATATTTTTCTGGGGTATCTTTCTCCCGGCTGAAAGGTATGGAATAGATTATAGTGTGAAACTGAGTGCACCTGGTGCAGCTCATATTTTTGGTACGGATTATATGGGAAGAGATATGTTTTTCCGTTGTATCAAAGGATTATCCAATAGTATTATGATAGGAGTACTGGCATCCATAATAAGCTCTTTCATTGCCATTATATTTGGTGTAACAGCGGCGTTAAAAGGTGGTAAAACAGATAAGTTTGTAAACTGGTGCGTAGATTTATGTATGGGAATGCCCCACCTGATTCTGCTGATTTTAAATTCCTTTATGATGGGAAAAGGCGGGAAAGGTGTTATGATTGCAGTTGCATTGACCCATTGGCCGGAACTTACCAGAATGGTACGGGCCGAGGTACTTCAAATACGTTCTGCCCAGTATGTGCAGGCAGCATACCGGATGGGAAAAACGAAATTTCAGGTAGCAGTACATCATATGGTACCTCATGTACTTCCTGTTTATTTAGTCGGAGTAATTCTGCTGTTTCCCCATGCAATTATGCATGAGGCGGCAGTTACTTTTCTGGGATTTGGATTTTCGGCAGAAGTGCCGGCAATTGGTGTTATACTTTCAGAATCCATGAAGTACATTGCCACAGGAAAGTGGTGGCTGGCACTGTTTCCAGGAATTATGCTGTTATTGGCAGTGATGCTGTTTGACGTAATTGGTGAAAACCTTAAGCGACTGCTCAGTCCTGGAACCGGAAATGAATAAGGAGGAAATGCAAAATGGAGAAACAGAATATGCCTGTATTAAATGTGCAGGATTTGAGCATTTCCTTTGATATGTATGATAAGGGAATGAATAAACGAAAACTGGAGATGGTGCACCAGCTTTCGGTGGAAGTGTCAGCCGGAGAAATTGTAGCAGTGGCAGGCTCCAGTGGTTCCGGAAAAAGTCTTCTGGCACATGCTGTCCTTGGAATTCTGCCAGGAAATGCATTGGTAGAAGGTAAAATGGAATTCTGTGGCAATGAGCTGAATCAGAAGCTGCAGCAAAAGCTGAGAGGAAATGAGCTGGCCTTTATTCCACAGTCCGTAGGATATCTGGACCCCTTGATGAAAGTAGGAAAGCAGGTACGGGGGATTAGTGGAACATTTCAAAAACAGGAAGAGATATTTGAACGCTATCAGCTTGAAAAGAAAACGGCCAATCTGTATCCTTATGAGCTTTCCGGCGGTATGGCCCGGAGAGTTCTGATTGCATCGGCAGTTATGGGGGAACCGAAGCTCATTATTGCAGATGAACCTACACCGGGATTAAGTGAAGAAATGGCAAAGGAAACACTGCTGCATTTTCGGGAACTGGCAAATCAAGGCTGTGGAGTACTTTTAATTACCCATGATATAGATCTTGCATTTCAGATTGCAGACAAAATTGCAATTTTTTATGCGGGAACAACAATGGAGGTGGCACCGGTGGAAGATTTTCATGCCGGAAAAGATGCATTGCGCCATCCCTACAGCAAAGCATTACTGGAGGCTCTTCCACAAAATGAATTTAGAGGGATTGCAGGTTTTCAACCTTATGCGGGGGAACTGCCGGGAGGGTGTCTCTTTGCGGCCCGTTGTCCTCAACGGACGGAAGAGTGTTCTGGAAATATCAAGATGCGTACCCTGCGGGGCGGGAAGGTGAGGTGTATTCATGGGACTTGAGGCAAGGAATATCAGCTTTCAATATGAGGAAAAGTCAGATTGG
>CAZUKR010000078.1:0-2226 GCA_964620885.1 uncultured Eubacterium sp. | reverse complement strand
TCCAGAATATTTTCATTTTCACAGCCTGTAAGCTTCTTATGCTCCAAAGAATCAATGTGTTTTACATCCAGAAGAACCAAATCCGTATATGCCATTAGTTTCTGAAACTTATCGAAAAAGGGCTGGCTTCTGGTAAAAGGATTTCCGGAAGTATCCAATGTAGTGTGAACTCCATTTTCTTTCGCAAGCCGGAAAAACTCTGTTAGAAAATCAATCTGTAATAAAGGTTCTCCGCCGCTGACGGTGATGCCGCCGCCGTTTTTCCAGTAACTGCGGTAGCGCATAGCCTGTGACAACAGTTCTTCCGGTGCTGCTTCAAAAGAGGAATCGGATGAAAGGCTCCAGGTATCCGGGTTATGGCAGAATTGGCAGCGCATCTGACATCCCTGTAAAAATACGATAAAGCGGACACCGGGGCCGTCCACGGAGCCGAAGCTTTCCGTGGAATGAACAATCCCTTTCATATTTACATTGCCTCGTGGCAGGAACGTGCAATAACGTCTAACTGCTGTTCACGAGTCAAATCAATGAATTTTACAGCATAACCGGAAATACGGATTGTGAAATTCGCATATTCTGGTTTTTCCGGATGTTCCATTGCATCCTTTAATTTATCCAGTCCAAAGATATTTACATTCAGATGATGTGCACCCTGATCGAAATATCCGTCCAGTACGTGAGTAAGATTATTAATACGTTCTTCCTGATTATGTCCGATTGCATCGGGATGAATGGTCTGGGTATTGGAAATTCCATCCAGAGCATATTCATATGGAAGTTTGGTTACGGAGTTCAGGGAAGCTAAGAGACCGTTCTTCTCTGCACCATAGCTTGGGTTTGCACCAGGAGATAGTGGTTCAAATGCAGGTCTTCCGTCTGGAAGGGCTCCTGTTGCTTTACCATAAACCACGTTGGAGGTAATGGTAAGAATAGAAGTTGTAGGTTCAGAATCACGATAAGTATGGAATTTTTTCAGTTTTTTCATAAAAATCTTTAACAGCCATACTGCGATATCATCTGCACGGTCATCGTCGTTTCCATAACGTGGAAAATCTCCTTCAATTTCGTAGTCAACTGCCAGTCCGTCTTCATCACGAATTGTTTTTACTTTTGCATATTTTATGGCACATAAGGAGTCAACAACGTGGGAGAATCCGGCAATACCGGTTGCAAAGGTACGTCTTACATCTGTATCAATTAAAGCCATTTCAGCAGCTTCATAGTAGTATTTATCATGCATGTACTGAATCAGGTTCAGAGTATTTACATAGAGTCCGGCCAGCCAGTCCATCATTACATCATATTTTGCCATAACCTCATCATAGTCAAGGTATTCGGAAGTAATTGGAGCGTAGTTTGGTCCGATTTGTTCCTTGTATCGTTCGTCCACACCGCCGTTGATTGCATAAAGCAGGCATTTTGCAAGGTTTGCACGTGCACCGAAGAACTGCATTTCTTTACCAGTCTGTGTTGCAGATACGCAGCAGCAGATGGAATAATCATCACCCCATACCGGACGCATCACATCATCATTTTCGTACTGGATAGAACTTGTCTCAATGGAAATATAAGCAGAATATTTCTTAAAGTTCTCAGGCAGTCTGGAAGAATATAATACAGTCAGGTTTGGTTCCGGGGATGGTCCCATATTTTCTAAGGTATGTAAGAAACGGTAATCCGTTTTAGTAACCATAGAACGTCCATCCTGTCCTAAACCGCCTACTTCCAGAGTAGCCCATACAGGGTCACCGGAGAACAACTGATTATAGGAAGGAATACGTGCGAATTTTACCATACGGAATTTCATCACCATGTGGTCAATCAGCTCCTGAGCTTCTGCTTCTGTTAAAATACCATTTTTCATATCTCTTTGAATATAAATATCAAGGAAAGTAGAAACACGTCCTACACTCATGGCAGCACCGTTCTGTGTTTTGACAGCAGCAAGGTAGCCGAAGTATAGCCACTGAACAGCTTCTTTTGCATTTGCAGCAGGTTTGGAAATATCAAAACCATAGATTTCAGCCATTTTCTTCATATCTTTTAAAGCATCAATCTGGATAGCAAGTTCTTCCCGGAGACGGATTACATCATCTGTCATAGTGCCGTGTCCACAGTAATCAAGATCGTGTTTTTTCTGTTCTATTAAAAAGTCAATACCATATAAAGCGATACGGCGATAGTCACCTACAATACGTCCGCGGCCATAAGTATCTGGAAGTCCAG